>CAMOVS010000021.1 GCA_946627575.1 uncultured Lachnospiraceae bacterium | reverse complement strand
CGGCCTATGGTTTTGCCGCCAAAAAGGCCGATCTTGTATTTCACCACGCTGCATACCCACCAGGGGGTCCCTTCCTCGTCGATCTCAAAGCTGATGTCGTCAAAAATGTAAGTAGGGTAGTGAAAGCGAAGGTGGCGCATCAGATAGCGGCTGAAATGATCGTAGGGAGAGTATTTCATCCCTTCTTTCAGCCGGACCAGGCTGGTTTTCTTGGTTGCCATATCGATGGATATGTAGCCGGGAAGGCCTGTTTTACGGTTGTTGAACCATTTGATCAGACCAGCATAGCGCAGGGGTGTAACCCGGACCGGATTGTCCTGATAATTGATCTGGCTGTATTCATCCGCTACCTCGAACTGGGAAGCCAGATCTACCAGACTGCCCATCTTCCGCTCGCCGAGAATGGCAGCGGAGTCCTTGTCCAGAAGGGGGATCTGCTGATAGGAGATCTGGGTGATATCCTGGGTGAATTCACTGGGCTCCACTTTCATCAGACGCTGGTAATCGTCTGCTCGAAAGATCTGGGAGGACAGAAGGCTGCCGCCCAGGTAGATGACAAGAACCAGACCAAAGATGCCTGCCAGGATCTTGAAAGGAGCCCGATGCCAAGGCAGGCTGACCCGGACAGGAACTCTTCGGCTTTTTCCGGCCTCTATGGCCATGTAGGGTCTGACATAGAGGATGAGAGAGGCAAGCAGGATAAAAAGAATTCCTTTCCACAGTCCCGGGCTGTGAATGTTTATGGCCGGTAGAGCGATGTAATAGTAGAGTCCTATGAACAGCAGCAGGGGGATAATGAGCAGGTATTTCTTCTTTTTCATGATTCCCTCCTTATTCTTAATGCATTGAACGGGTGTGGCTAATGGCTTCAGGAGATCTAGAGATTCTCCAGGTCACCCATGATAAGATCCAGCTGGTCTGCCAGGGGGTTTTCATATCTATAAAGTTCGATAGAACGTTTAAGATAATCCGGATCCCCGCAGGTATTGTAGAAGGTGATGCTTCCTCTCAGACCGGAATCCGAAGGAACCTCTGAAGAATGATTCCTGCACTCTGTCGGATTGGTTCTCAGGAGACCTGCCTCCTTCACCCTGCGAAGAAGCTCCCTGGCTGTCCCTTCCCCTCCGTCAAAGAGGGGGATTTTGTGGTCCGTGACTTCGGATATGACTTTTTTGAGAAATGGATAGTGGGTGCAGCCGAGGACGATACCGGTCAGGCCTTCTTCTTTATATGGATCCAGCAGTTCATGGAGGAAACTGCGGATCTCTTTGCCGTCCAGTATACCCTGCTCCACGTATTCCATCAGTCCCGGGCAGGGGAGAGGAAAAATCCTGGCCCGGTCCTCATAGATGTGCTCCAGATTAAGGAACTTTTCTTCCAGGAGAGTCCGGGGCGTGGCCATGACCAGAACCCTTGCATGAGGGCCGGCCAGGACAGCCGGCTTGACAGCGGGCTCAACCCCCACCAGAGGAAGGTCGGGGTAAATCTTTCTAAGAGAGGCTACGGCAGCGCTGGTGGCGGTATTGCATGCCACGGCGATGGCCTTGGCCCTATGTCTGTCAATCAGGCCGCCGATCCGTTCCAGGGTCAGTTCCCTTACTTTTTCCACCGGCTTGGTGCCGTAGGGAGCATTGGCCGAATCTCCTACATAGATATAGTGCTCCCGGGGCATGTAGGCGGTTATTTCTCTCAATACGCTGATTCCTCCCATCCCGGAATCAAAGACTCCTATGGGATGGCTGCGACGATCGCTCTTATTGTTAGGCTCTTCCATGTCATCTTCTCCATTTTTTTTGGGATTTCCATCTAGTATAGTTTCTTTTTTTGGTGAAATCAAGTATAATTGTCTATGCAGGCTCTTTGAAGCTGTTATGAAGGAGAGGGGCGCATCAGATCCTGATGGTGCACCTGTCCTGAAGAGTAGGGAGTCACAATCATAACCTGATGTAGATGACAGGAGATCAATGGACATGAGTGAGAAATATTTAGTCGTCAGTGATAACCACGGCAACATGAGGAATCTTAAGAGTGTTATTAAACATTTTAAGGGAGAGATCAGGGGAATCATTCATTGTGGCGATGTGGAATACTCTATCGACAGGATCGAGGACTTTGCCGGCTGCTCCGTTTACGGCTCAAGGGGAAATTGTGATTTCTATTTTGAGAGGGAGGATGAGTCCCTGCTGGAGCTGGGAGACCGGCATGTGGCACTGGTGACCCACGGTGACCGCTATGGTGTAAGCTTTAGCTTTAGTATGTTATTAGAACGGGCCCAGGAGCTGGGAGCGGATGTGGTTTTTTACGGGCATACCCATCGGCCTGCCTGGCATGAGATGAACTACGATGATCAGGTTCTTACCGTGATGAATCCCGGCAGCATTGAGCTCCCTCGGCAGTTTCAGCCTTCCGGTCCTACATTTGCCACTTTAGAGGTCGGTGATGATGGCCGCCTGACTCCCCATTTTTACCTGATTGACCGGGCTCCGGTCATGAAGTTTTATGAGTTTGACATTCAGGACTATGAGATGTTCTGATGGAATTCCGGCAGGCAAGGAAAGGGAAGGATCGGATGGATTATGCAGATCAGCTGCATTCAGTTACAAAAGAGAGGGATGGCTTATGAGCAGAAAAGAAATTATTACAGAGCAGACCCGGGCCCTGATGAGGGGCTTGCTGAGTCTAAAGACAGAGGAAGAGTGCCAGGCCTTTCTGGAAGATCTGTGCACGGCGTCAGAGCTTCAATCTCTGGCCCAGAGATTCGAAGTGGCCAGAATGCTACGGGGCAGGGCCACCTATCAGGAAATCGCGACAAAGACCGGGGCATCAACCGCCACGATCAGCAGGGTTAACCGATGCCTTAATTATGGAACGGATGGCTATGAGCTGGTGCTTGGCCGTCTTCAGGATCAATATCTTCAGGATTAATAAAAGAAAAAGAAGTCCTCTTCCCATCAGGAGGACTTCTTCTGTTTCTTATCAAGGGGAGGATAATCCTCCCTGTAATTATCGATGATCTGTTCCATAAGCCGTTTGCGGATGTAGATATCGTAGCCCAGACTGCAGATCACCGACAGGTCATCCAGGTAGCGTTGGTCCTTATCTGTGAGATCGGGAGAAGAGAAACGTCCGTGGCTGGATTCGACCATTTCCGACAGCTGACGGATGGTTTCATCCCGGCGATCGTCATAGGACTCTGCGATTCTGGCATAGATATCCTCCAGAGATAGGCCTCTGTTGCCGGATGAGTCGAAGAATTCATTATTGAGGGGCCCAAGCACGGTTTTGATGTCAGTGATGGAAAGCATATTTTTCAGATAATAGATCATAAGAATGAGGAGAACATGACCTCTGGAGTATTTCTTCTTATCTGACGGGGGAAGAAGATGGTTCTTGGTATAGTTATTGATCATGGTTTTGGTCATGATCTTGTCCTCAGGATACCTCTTTCCGCCCTTTAATTTATTCTCCATCAGGGTGGTCACCTGATCCATGTAAAGACCGATGTCCGGTATGTCCTCCGGAGAAACACTTTTATCCGGAATTATCTTGCGGATCTGATCTTCAATTCTGTTGCTCACTATCCTGCCCTCCCGTAAATGAATGAAAGCCTCCAGGTCATCTCTGCCGCAGATGCATGGCACAAGTGACGACGGAATAAGATTGTTATAAGAATAATTGATGCAGCCACATAGTATGAAAGTCTATGTGCTATGGTATATATACAATAGTAAAAGATAAAAGAAAAAAATGCAACCCATAGAAGTTTGGAAGATATAGAGGTGGATATATGGAAGCGAGAGAAGTCCTGGAGCGTTTCAGACAAGGAAAAATGACTCTGCAGGAAGCGGAGGATTTCTTTAAGAGAGCTCCTTATGAGCAGCTGGGCAATTATGCCAAACTGGATACCCAGAGAGAGATCCGGTCAGGGTTCCCGGAGGTTATATTCTGCAGCGGGAAACCGGATCCTTATCTGGTAGAGATCTACCGTAAACTATATGACATACATGGGGAGGTCTTTGGGACCAGGGCAACGCAGAAGCAATTTGACCTGGTCCGTGAGGCTATTCCCGGGATCAGCTACGATCCGGTATCAAGGATTTTGAAGCTGGAGAAGGAAGATAAAGAGCGTAAGGGTCTGATCGCTGTATGCTCTGCCGGGACGGCCGACATGCCTGTGGCAGAAGAGGCGGCACAGACCGCGGAGTTTTTCGGATCCCGGGTTGAGAGAATCTACGATGCAGGAGTCTGCGGGATCCACCGGCTCCTGGCCCATACGGACCTGATATCCAGAGCCAATTGCGTAATTGCCGTGGCGGGGATGGAAGGAGCCCTGGCCAGTGTTCTGGGCGGCCTGGTGGAAAGACCCGTGATTGCCGTGCCTACATCTGTGGGCTACGGAGCCAGCATGAACGGCCTGTCTGCCCTGCTTACCATGATCAATTCCTGTGCCAACGGTATCGCCGTGGTCAATATTGATAATGGTTACGGGGCCGGCTATATCGCCACTCAGATTAACCGTCTGGGTTATCTGCCTTCCCGAAATGATCTGTGATGCATATGTCCAAACCAGAGAAGTCCTAAGTGGAACAGAGGTGATGATATTGGGAAATGAAAGCAGACACAAACACAGTCATTCAGGTCATGACCATAGTCATTCCGATCATGGCTGGGGCTCTCCGGATCCGGGAAGCAGCCATCCCGGCCATCATGGCCATGTCCACAGTCCTGAGGAGAAGAAGGCCGTGATCAACCGCCTGTCCAGGGCTGCCGGCCATCTGGATAAGGTTAAGAGGATGGTGGACCAGGATGCCGACTGCAGCGATGTGCTCATCCAGCTTGCCGCGGTAAGGAACGCCATCAACAATACAGGCAAGCTGATCCTGAAAAATCATTTGGAGCATTGTATCGTCCATGCCATCGAGAATGAGGATATGGATGAGATTGAGTCATTTAACAAGGCGGTCGAGAAGTTTATTAAATAATTTATTGCTGAGTTTTCGCTGGTTTTAGAGTGACACTTTTTATCATACGTTTTCTGCAATTATAGAGGAGGGGGAACCGCGAGATGCAGGACAGGCAGACCAGACCGAATAGCATGAACAAGCTGCTCTACAGAGATGCATCCCTGAATAATATTGTATGGGAGGTGAATGATCTGCGGGAGTTCCAGCAGCTTCTATCTTCTTTTGTCGAGGATGCCCAGGAGACGGGGAAGAGGATTATCTATATCCATTTTTCGGACCAGAGGCTGCTGCCGGAGGGGCTGATTGAGGAGAAGCATATTGCTCTTTCCCACAGGTTTGAAGCTTTTACCATGACAGTTTATAACATCCTTGTCCATAGCAGGAAGAATGATTTCTATGTATTTGACAGTCTGTCGGAACTGCAGACTGCCTGGGCTACGGATATGATGATGCAGAATTTCTTTACGGTGATCACTCCTTTGATTAAGGCCCGGGGCTGCCGGGCTTTTTATCCTTTGATCCGGAGCCGGCATTCTTCGGGGGCGATTGACGGAATCCTTGGGGAGGCGGATGCTCTTCTTGATGTTTATTCGGACTTCAAGGACCTCTATGTCCGGACGGTTAAGCTGCCGGGCTTTGTGGACAGGGAAGATCAGGAGTATCCACCCCATGTTTTCAGAAGAAAAAGCCTCTTTACACCTATTTCAGACGGATATACGGAAGCTCGCTTTCAGAAGGCGGTCAGCTTTTCCATGGCTGGCAGCCGGGACCGGAACATGGACAGCTGGGACCGGTTTTTCTACAATGTCCAGCGTGATTTTGAAAATGGGGCTGATATCGATGAGGCCTGCGGGCGGATCCGGGATATTATGATGAGCCGGGATCCTCAGATCCGCAAGCTCCTGGAGACCCATTTTAGGCCGGAGGATTATTTTTTTGTCCGGGAACATATGGTGGGAACCGGCCTGATCGGGGGCAAGGCCTGCGGGATGCTGGCAGCCAGAAAGATCATTGAGAACAAAAGACCTGACATCTTTGACCATATGGAACCCCATAATTCCTTTTTTATCGGGTCTGATGTCTTTTATTCCTATATCGTGGAAAATGGTTTCTGGGACCTGAGGGTTCTCCAGAGGGAGCCGGAAGGTTACTTTGCCTTGGCGGATGAGTTTGCCGACCGGCTTATGCATGGAAGTTTTTCCGCAAAGATTGAGGAAGAGTTTATCCGGCTTCTGGAGTATTACGGCCCGGCCCCTATCATCGTTCGCTCTTCCAGCATCCTGGAGGACGGTTTTGGCAATGCCTTTGCCGGCAAGTATGAATCCGTATTCTGTCCGGGCAAGGGTTCTCTTTCAGAGAGACTGGCCGAGTTCGAGGATGCCATTCGGGTCGTGTACGCTTCAACCATGAGCCGGTCTGCCCTGGACTACCGGCTTCGCCGGGGCCTGGGGGACAAGGATGAGCAGATGGCCCTCCTTGTAATGAGGGTTTCCGGGGCCAGCTACGGTAAATACTATATGCCCTGCGTAGCCGGTGTCGGTTATTCCTACAGTACTTACCGTTTTCTGGATAGCCTGGATCCCAAAGCCGGCATGCTCCGCATGGTGATGGGCCTGGGTACCTGCGCCGTCGACCGGGTGGAGGGGTCCTACCCCCGCCTGATCAGCCTGGACAAGCCCATGGCCACCGCCTACAAGAGCGCGGCCGACCATCATCGCTATTCTCAAAGGAATATTCAGGCCATTGATACCGAGTCGGGCAAGCTGGTTCAGCTGCCCTACACCGATGCAGAGAAAGACCTTCCTCCCCGCATTAAGAAGCTGCTTCTTTCCCATGATGTGGAGGCGGAACGGCGGTTCCGGGACCGGGGCGTTTACCGGGATATCCGCTTTGTCACCTGCTCCGGTTTTGCAGGGAATCACGATATGATGGCAGACATGCAGGGCCTTATGCAGGTAATCCAGGATGCCTACGGTCAGCCGGTGGATATCGAATTCACCATCAACATTATGGAGGATGATTCCTACGTGATCAACCTTCTTCAATGCCGGCCTCTCCTGGTCTTTCAGGACCGGAAACGCCAGCTGATTCCTCAAGATCTGAAGGCGGAGGAAATATTTATCGATTGCCGGCATACCTCCATGGGACAGTCTCAGGAAATGGCTGTGGATGGGATTGTTTATGTGGATCCTATCGCCTATTACGAGATGCCTTATAACCAGAAACATGAAGTGGCGGCAGCCATAGGCAGGATTAACTGGTATTTTCAGAAGAAAAATAAGAAGCTGATCCTGATTGTCCCCGGCCGGGTCGGGACATCCTCGCCGGAACTGGGCGTGCCCACCAGCTTTTCAGATATCAGCGAGTTCTCCGCAATCTTTGAAGTCGCAGAATCCAGGGCAGGCTATAATCCGGAGCTGTCCTACGGCAGCCATATTTTCCAGGACCTGGTTGAAAATGAGATTCTCTATATGGCAGTCTTTGAGGATGAGAGAACCCGGACTTTTGATATGAAGCCGATTATTGCCCGGGAGAACCGGATCGGTCTGGCAGGGGAAGACCTGGAAGACCTGGCTTCCATTGTGGGACTTTATCTCATGGAGCCAGGTCAGTGCCAGCTTTATCATGATCTCTATGATGAACACCTGGTTTGCCTTCTTCACCAGTCCGGGAAAGGAGATGATATGGTATGACGGTAAAGAAAATAGAGGATTCTGTATGGAACTTTACTCCGGAATTGATGGATGACCGTCAGATTCTGGACCAGTATCGACTGCTTTCCGCCAAAGCTTTGGAGGTCTTTGACCGGGCCATAGAGAGAGAAAACGGCATCATGGCCCTCCTGGAGCCCGTCGTAACCGAAAGAGACTGGAGAGAGATCCGGGCTCACCTGACCATGCTGGAGGCCTGCGTAGACCGATTTGATATAGAGAAGAAGAAAGTAATACTCCAGTATCTTTTTTCCCTTTTGTTCCATGAGAACGGGAGTATCCGGCGCCTGAGCGCCAGGACCACCGGCTTCATCCTGTCTTCCTGCATGGAAGAAGACTCTCAGGTCTTTGCCGCTGCCCTTCACCGGATTCTCTTCCAGTCCGGCAAGAAGTCCGATTACAAAAGGAGATGGATCGGCAATGCTTTGAAGGTCATGATATCGGCCATGTATGATCGTCTGGACGAGAGGGGGAGGAAAGAGCTGCTCCGAATCTACAGCGCTTATTTCAAATCCAGCCGTTGGGGGAGATTATCCTGCCTTAATCTGATCGAGGGCATCATGGATATACCCTGGGATCATTGGAGCTCTATGCAGAGGGGATATATCTTTGACTTTCTGAGAAATTTCTTAAAGACCCCGGATGATGAGCTGAGGGAAGCGGCCCTCTGGCTGCTGGATTCCTGGATTTCCAAAGGCTGGTACTGTCCTCCCGATGTGAAGAGCTACTTGAAGCATCTGCCCAACCCGGAGGATGCCAGGATCTGCGAGCGCTATCTTATAGCGCGCATTCATTACATGGCAAAAACTAGCGGGCAGCCTTCTTCCCGGGACTGGGAAAAGGAAGCCGTAAAGAACCTGGATATCGATGATGAGGTCCTCTTTCACGAGAATCTCCAGTTTGACCATTTCTGGATCGATAAAGTCATAAACCTGGATATCCTCAAACAGGAATTTGCCGGGAGAGAGGAAAATGCCCTCTACCAGTATGCCACCCACCTTCTCAATATTCTTCGTATGAATACCCAGCAGGAGGTTTTCTGGAGGGCAGGAGAAGACCTGGTGGAGATCTTCCCCCATATTTTGCCCCATCAGAAATACGAAGTGATCCAGGAGATCTTTAAGGCCATCGAACTAAGGGATGATTCATCGAATTATATCCCCTCTTTCCTTGGCAGGACTTTCCCCCTCCTGAAGCCGGACCAGCAGAAGGAGCTTTTAGGCAGGATCCGGCTTTTGGCCGACAGCCGCAGCAGGGATACGGTCAAGGTTATCGCAGAAACCCTCTGTGTCATCATGGCCAGCATGGGATCCGGCAGTGAAGGGGAAGGCGGAGACTTTATCCGGAACCAGCGCAGGGATTTCCTGGGGATCCTCTGCCGCTGCATGGCCGGCTACCATGCGGATATATCCCTTGAGACCATTCATCTGATCGGAAATGTTCTTTGTGAAAATGAACATCTGACAGGCTGGGAGAGTGAGTCCTTTCTCTATTTTGTCCGCAAGGTTCTTATCTATATGAGGGATACTCGGGCCTGCCACGGGAAAGTCTATATGCTGCCGGTTATCAGCAGGATAACAGAGTGCCTGGAGAAGGTATTCCGGAGGGAGCCGGAGAAAGAGGAGGGACCGGAGGAGGGCAGAAGAATTGCCATCTTCTCCGACAGCTTTGATCCCTTTACCCTGGGCCACCGGGCTGTAGTCCAGGAGGCGGTGGAATCCGGCTACCATGTCTTCCTCAATGTCCATAATTATTTCTGGGCCATGAATACCCAGCCCCTGATGATACGGAGGCTGATCGCTTCCATGACCATCGCGGATATCCGGGGAGCCTGGCTGCTTCCGGCAGATATGCCTGTCAATATCAGCCGGCCGGAAGACCTGAAAACTTTGACGGATCTCTTTCCGGGAAGAGAGATCTACATTATCACCGGAAGTGATGCGGCGGGTGTGACCGAGCCTTATCTTAAAGAGCCCAGGCCCGGGTCCATCCATCATTTTCCACATATTATCTACTCCAAAAATGAGCTTTACGGCTATCCGGATATGCGTAAGATCCGCAATAAAATCTTTGGGCATACGGTCTATCTCAAATTGCCGGTCTACTATGACAATATGACTTCAGACAAGGTAAGGGAAGCCTTGGAAGAAGGACGGGAAGTTGAGGATATGATTGATCCCCTGGCCCGCCATATGATCCGGGACTGGAACCTTTATTCGGAGACTGCAACCTACAAGCAGCTGGTAGAGATGGACCCTATAGAGGATGTCATCAGCCGGACTCCAAACCAGGACGGCGAGGAAGTCCGCCTTGCTATCCGAGATGCCGAGAAGGGGAATGAATATGCGTCCATTCGCTGCAGGATAGAGGAGGCAGAGGGGGTAAAAACCGGCGAGATCCTTTCTATCGAAGGCATGGAGCAAGAGTCTGTCCGGGAGTTCGTCCTCCAGGAACTTCTGGCCATCTGCACCGGGGAAGGCTGCCGGTCCATGACCTGCAGCTGCCCGAATATCGATCGAAATATCCTGACCCGGACCGGTTTTCT
>CAMOVS010000020.1 GCA_946627575.1 uncultured Lachnospiraceae bacterium | reverse complement strand
GAAATATAGTCTATATATATTTATTATATAAACAACAATGAAAAAGTATAGGTATTTTCAGATAAAAATATTGATACTTGTCAAGACATGGGATAATGTTTCTTATCTTTAATAATCTCGTTAATAATCTTATGAAGAAAAAGAAAGGAGGAACCTGGATGAACCGAAAAAGAGTAACAGCTGTTTTAAGTTTCGCAGTTTTGTTAATCGTCAACCTTTTCCTGCTCTTGCCTCAAAAAGTCCATGCCGGTGGAGCTGTGGATATTAATGGCGTTATCAAAGGAGTTAACAAAGACGGAACCGTAGATTATAACAAAATCCTTCTGGTCTACTTAAAAGATCTGGATGCCAAATACGGCAATCAGTTCTCTACCCTGTATGCACAGGGAAAAGTGGGGGCAGGTTTTTGCGTAGGTTCTGCGGATAAACTTGGCACCTACAATGATGACAAGGACGGAAAATATTTTGCCTATTATATTTCCCCGGATAAGGCAGGGCAGTACTTGAGCTTTGAAACCTGGACCAATGCAGATGATACGGGCTATAACAATAATACAAGTTCATACAAAATCGTCGCTCCTTCTTCCTCATCAACAAGTACGTCCTCTCCCAAGGGACTTACCAAACCAACCTTAAGCGTTACAAAAATATCGAAAAACAAAGTCGGCCTGAGATGGAGTTCCGTTAGCGGTGCTACCGGATATAAGATATACAAGAACGGGAAAGTAATAATGACCAAAGGCGGGTCGACTACCACAGCTCTCTACACGAAGAAAAAGGCCGGGAAAGCCAAATATCGGGTAGCTGCAATTCAAAAAGCAGGAGGAAAAGAAAAGACAGGGCCTTTATCGGATGTTAAGAAGGGAGCAAAGAACCAAAAGACATATTTCATCAATAAAAACATCAATTCAGTTAGCTATAGTTACGCACCTTTTAAAATATCTAAGATAAGCCTGGAAGGAAAGACCTATAAAATTACCGGCTATGTCGTTAATAATCGGATCTACAAGATGCTTCGCTATCAAAAACTTCAGATTAAGATATTCTGCAATGGGAAGCTTGTTGCAAAGAAGAAGTTTAAGAATCTGAAGAAGGCGAAATGCAAAGCCAGTGGAATTAAAAAGGTAACTCTCAAAATAAAAGGAAAGGGCGGAGTTGATTTCCGCAATGCTCAGGGCATAACCTGGCAAACAAGTACGACACCTTACTGGGAATATGTAGGGACAAAAGTATTAAAATAACCGGCATAGCATTCACTGGTAATAGTGAATACCAAAGGAAGTAGGGGAGAATTCCGTGAAAAGCTAAATGAGATGATCGAGACCGTTTCAAGTTTTGAGTTCACATAAAACTTGAAACGGTCTTTTGCAATTAACTGGTATGAGGAAAGGGATCGGCAAAGGGATCGGCTAGATCTTGAAAGGGCGTCTTGTCTTTGGATTTTTCCCTTGATGCGGGCCTTCTTACCATGGTAAAATGAGAAAAATGTGAAATTCGTATGAGGAATCTTTTATGAAATATCTGTCTCATCGTAAAACTGATTCAAATACATCGGCGTCTGCATTCAGCATATGGGGGCTTTCCTTTGGCTGCGTAATCGGATGGGGATGTATTGTGATGCCGGGTACGACATTTTTGCCGGATGCCGGGCCCCTGGGAAGTGTGATTGGTCATCTGGCGGCGGCTGCGATGATTCTCATAGTATGTGCGAATTATTCCGTTCTGGCTGGTCGATTTCCGAAGAGTGAGGGTACCTATGGTTATATCAGGGAAATGCTTGGGAATGATTATGCTTTCCTGACGGCATGGTCTCTTGTTATTTCCTATCTGATGCTTTTCTGGGCCAATTCTACCGCTTTCATGCTTATTGGCCGCTATTTCTTTGGAGGGGTTCTGCAGTGGGGCCTTCGTTATACGGTTGCCGGTTATGATGTTTATATGGGAGAGATTATTACAACTCTTATCATCGAGACGGTGTGCTGCCTCTTCCTTTGCTATATGAAGAGAGCAGTGTATGTGCTGAGGGTGATTCTGGCTGCGGTATTGTTTGCCAGCGTGCTGGTTCTTTTTGCCGCTATGATTCTTCATGGAGAGATCCATATTCCCTCTCCCGCCTTTTCTTCAGGTGGATCAAAAGGTATGCAGGTCCTTAGCGTTGCGGTTCTTGCTCCCTGGCTTTTTGTCGGTTTTGAGACAGTCTACCATGAGGCAGGGGCAGGCCGGTATTCACTTAAGCGTACCGTGGCCGGCACAACTGCCTCGGTTTTGGCGGGCATGCTGGTGTATATTTTCCTTTCATTGATTGCGGTATCGGGCGTGCCGGAAGGCTGCGGGTCATGGAGAGCATATATAGATCACCTGGAAGCTTTTCGTGGCCTGGATGGGATACCGGTGCTTTTTAATATCCAGCGGGTTTTGGGAGCAAAAGGAACCATGCTGGCGGCTGTCACGGTTTTTTGTGCTCTTTCGACCGGTGTGCTTGGCTTTCTTCAGTCGGCGGCAAAGATTGTGCAGACCATGGCTAGAGACCAGCTTCTCCCCGGCTGCTTTTCAGAGGAGTCGAAAGGGATACCTCGCCGGGCTGTCATTGCCATTCTGATTCTGTCTCTTCCTATTCCCTTCTTTGGACGCACATCGATTGGCTGGCTTGTTGATGTGTCGACTCTGGCCGTAGCGATTGTGTATGCTCATATTTCCATCAGTGCCTGGAAGGTTGCCAGGCAGGAGAGCCGGTTTTGGGCTTGTGTGACCGGACTGGCCGGAGCCATACTCTCTGCAGCTGCATTTGTCTTCCTGATTATTCCTAATATTTTTTTCCAGAATGCACTTACGGCAGAAACATATTTTATGCTGGCGATGTGGAGCCTGACCGGCGTTATTTACTACTGGTTTATTTTTCGGAGGGACAGGCAGAATCGATTCGGTCAATCAACGGTTATGTGGATCATGATGCTGACCCTGCTCTTTTTGTCAGTCATCCTCTGGATCTCCATGGATACCCAGAATCGTGCTGTCGGTATGAAGGCTGATGAACTCTCGTCTTTGATCACAAGAAACAGCATCATCGAAGTCGGACTGATGGCGGTCATGATTCTTGTGATTTTCAGCCTTTTTTCCACTATGCTGCGGCGTGAGCGTCAGCTGGATAAAGATCGTATTCTGGCAGAAGAGGGCAGCCGGGCCAAGTCGGTATTTCTCTTCAATATGTCACATGATATCCGGACCCCTCTTAATGCCATCATCGGCTATAGCGATCTTGCCTTGCAGGAGAAGGACACCCCGCCCCTGATCGCGGACTATCTGTCCAAAATAGATGCTTCAAGCCATCACCTGCTGCACCTGATCAATGATGTGCTGGAGATGAGCCGGATTGAAAGCGGGAAAATGGAATTGGAGCCGGTTCCTGTTGACCTGGAAAAAATGCTGGCTGAGACGGAAGACATTTTTTCTGCCCAGATGAAAGCCAAGAGACAGGAATTCACGGTTGACACATCACAGATAAAAAACAGGTCAGTCCTCTGTGATAAGAACCGGATGATCCGGGTTATGCTGAATCTTCTGAGCAATGCCTGCAAGTTTACACCGGAAGGGGGTAAAATATCGGTTGCCCTTTGCCAAACAGACACTTTAGACGATCGTATCGGCAGATATGAGCTGAGGATCAAGGATAACGGAATAGGTATGAGCCGGGAATTTGCTGAGAGAGTGTTCGAAGCCTTTGAGAGAGAGCGAACATCTACCGTCAGCAATATACAGGGTACCGGGCTTGGCATGGCAATTACCAAAGGGATTGTCGACCTGATGGGCGGAAGCATCCGGGTGATCACGGCTCCCGGAGCCGGTACCGAAGTAATCATTGATCTGCAGTTAGAACTCATTGATGATGAACGGGTAAGCAGCCATAGGTCCGGGGATAAGAGTAAAATGCAAGCAGCGGATTTCGACTTTGGCAAAACACACCTGCTGCTGGTGGAAGACAATGAGATCAACCGTGAGATTGCGACTACCATACTCCTGGAAACCGGTTTTTCCCTGGAGACAGCAGTCAATGGACAGGAAGCGGTCGACATGGTAACATCCTCCAAACCGGGTCATTTTGACATGATTTTGATGGATGTGCAGATGCCGGTTATGGACGGCTATGAAGCCACAAGAGCCATCCGGTCGCTTCAAGACCCGGCACTTGCCGCCATCCCCATCGTTGCCATGACCGCCAACGCCTTTGCCGAGGATGTGCAGGAGGCCAAAAATGCAGGAATGAACGGTCACATCGCGAAACCCATCGACATCAGCGGCATGATTGCAACAATTATGGCCATACTAAGCGAAAAATAAAAGAGCCACCTATGCACCGGAATTAATCCCGGTGCATAGGTGGCTCGATCTTTTTTATTTCGCCCTTCTTATATTATAATACTTATGAATGAAAAGGCTTAATCGATAGGGACAAGATAGATTACGGCGTCATTGTCCTTGGCTTCGTTGGTCGGAATGCTCTTCTCCTTGTCGATCTGATACTGTATGTTGTTTTTAACGATTTTTTCAGGCAGGTTGCATGCGTCGCCGACCGGGGTCTGGTACACATAGCGGCATTCGGATTCCGTGTCCGGATTAAATTTAATATGAGAATGAAGCATTGGGGAAAAAGTTAAAGCTTGAGTTAAGGCTTTCTGCCAGGTCCCCTTTTTTTTACTTTTATTTGTGACACTAATGTGACGACTACATGTTATAATGATCTCAACAAAAAAACAAAAACAAATGATTTAATGGAAAGGAGATATATTATGTGGTCCATTGGTGAAGTAAAAGAAAAAGGCAAGAATTGTTTTATAGCAAATTTCTGGAGATGCGTATTGTCAGCTTTCCTTCTGTCGCTCCTGGTTGGAGGCGGCATCGGTGTTTCATACAATAAGTCCGGTTCGGACGAATTGCAGGCCTTAAACGGATTATCGACTAACGAGCAGCTTACCGTCGTTAGCATTGTTTTAGGCGCAATGGCAGTGGTTATGATCGTTTCTATTCTTCTCAAAATCTTTATCTTCAACCCGCTTGAGGTAGGATGCTATGGATTTTTCAGAGAGAATATCGACAGCGAAGGACAGGCCAGTCTAGATGTCATAAAAAGCGGGTTTCAGAACTATGGTCACACATTCTGCACCCTCTTCTTAAGAGATCTCTTTCTCGCATTATGGATAATGTTATTATTTATTCCGGGAATCATCAAATTCTATTCCTACAGGATGGTTCCTTATATCCTCAGGGATAACCCTGAACTGTCTGCTACAGAAGTTATTACCATGTCACGCCAGATGATGGATGGACATAAGTGGAGAGCATTTGTCCTTGACCTTTCTTTCATAGGATGGTATCTGCTGGGCGGTTTAACCTTTGGTATCGTAAATGTATTATGGACCGGTCCTTATCACAACAGTGCCAATGCCGCTCTGTATCTTAAGCTGAAAGATATGCAATAGTAGCAATACGGATGTAACTGAATATAGCGAACATAACATATCCTTAAGTCTCCTGATTCGATTTGACGGATTTGCCGGATGTTTTTATAATGAAAACACATGGGCGATGATATAAAGGACACGATTCAGGGGACTTTTTCTTCTGCCTGTCCGATCCTTCAAGGTGAATGTGAACTAGAGCAAAGTGAGATGATAGATTATGGATATGAAAAATGATAAAAGAATATATACCATGAGCCGGGAGAAACCGGTCCTGGCGGTGCTGAAGATGGGCTTTCCCCTGATCGCAGGTATGATCATTATGGTCCTCTATAATCTTGTGGATACCTTTTTCATAGGGCTGCTTCGGGATGATTATCAGCTGGCTGCAGTGAATATGGCTTATCCGGTGATGATGATTTCGATTGCCATATCCAATATGGTGGGGACTGGTGCATCCTCTTTGATAGCAAGATGCCTGGGAGCCCAGGATAGGGAGAAGGCCTGCCATACCCTGACTGTGGGGTGGCTTCTTACCTTGATCAACAGCACCATCGTTGCTGCTGCTGGTCTTATTTTTTTGCCGGTCATTGTCAGAGGGCTGGGTGCCCAGGCCAACACTTACGATTATACCCGTCAGTATGTACAGGTGATTCTGATCGGGAGTCTCTTTACTATGGGCAACTATACCTTCGGCCAGCTTCTTCGAAGTGAGGGTTCTGTAAAGTACTCTGTCGCAGGAATGATGGCGGGCACTCTGGCTAATATTATCCTGGATCCGGTTTTTATTTTCCTGTTAGGGATGGAGATTCGAGGCGCTGCCATAGCGACCATCCTGGGCAATGCCCTGGGCATGGGAGTGTCGGTGCTTTTTTATGCGCAGGGGAAAACACTTCTGAAGCCTTCCCCGGCCTATATCCGTCCCAAGGCTGACATTGTAAAAGAGATATTCTGGGTGGGTATTCCGGCATCTCTGGAGACTCTCCTAACTTCTACGGCCTATATTGTAAATAACAATCTTGCCGTCAGCTACGGGGAACTGGTCGTAGCCGCTATGGGCATCGCCCAGAAGATCCTGTCTCTGGGAAATTATATATATCAGGGATTCGCTGCAGGAGTTCAGCCGATCATGGGCTATAATTACGGAGCTAGGAATTATGACCGGATGATGGATGTTCTGAAGGCCGGTTTGCTGGTTGTCAGCGCTGCGGAGTTGTGTGTCATGGTGGTCTATGGGATCACAGCCCCTTCCCTGGTAGGGATCTTTACCGAGTCCGGCCAAGTGATTGCAGTTGGAGCTAAGGTGCTGAGAACTCTTATGTGGATTCTTCCATTTGTAGGAGCAACCTCCATGAGCCGGATGTCTTTTCAGGCTATGGGAAAGCCTAAGCATGCTTTCGCAATCACCTTGGTAAGGCAGCTGATTCTCTACATCCCCCTGCTCCTTCTGCTGAACCATCTCTTTGCCTTTGAAGGAATGATATGGGCCCAGCCTGTGACGGAGCTTATCATGATGGCAGCTTCGGTATGGCTATTATCTTCTGTCATCAAAACAGAGAAAAGAAGGAGATATCTCGGCATGCGATAGTTAAAGCACGGAGGTCGGATCATTATGATAAAAACACTATTGACCATCATCTTCATTATGTCCCTTTTTACTTTCATCCTATTCGGGCTGGACAAACAAAAAGCCATCCATCACAAATGGAGGATACCGGAAGCGATCCTTTTGATCTTCTCCTTCTTACTGGGAGGAATAGGAGCCCTTCCGGCCATGCTTATCTTCCACCACAAAACCCGGAAGTGGAAGTTTCGAATCCTGGTTCCTTTCTTTGCCTTGTTTCAGTTGATTCTGCTTGTATTTCTGCTGTGGGCCAGCGATTATTATCATGCGGATCAGACTGCCTTGGAAGCTATGATCCCGGATGATAAGGTGAAGGTCCGGACAGTCTCTACGGGATGGGTCTTTGACGGTCCATCGGAGGATACTGCTTTTATTTTTTATCCGGGGGCCAAGGTAGAAGCAGTCTCCTATGGCCCTATTCTACATGAGATCGCGAGAAAAGAAGCGGATGTATATCTTGTGGACATGCCAATGAATCTTGCTTTTTTCGGAATAAACCGGGCCGATCAGATCATAAACTCCACTTCCTATGACCACTATTATCTGGGCGGCCACTCCCTGGGCGGGGCAATGGCGGCTATGTATGCAGCGGATCATGATTCAGACAGCCTGGAAGGGCTGATTCTATTTGCGGCTTATCCGATAAAAAACCTGGATATTGATGTATTACTACTTTATGGCAGCCAGGACCGGATCTTGAATATGGATAAAGTGAACACTGTGGAAGAACTGGCGCCTGAGCCGGGACAATACAGCAAATACATCATCGAGGGCGGTAACCATGCTCAGTTTGGCAATTATGGGAAGCAAAAAGGGGATGGGCAGGCATGGATCTCTGCCGTGGACCAGCAAAAAGAAGCTCTGCAGCTCCTGTCTAACTGGTGGAAATAATGAGAACTTTCTCAATTTTCGTTGGAGAATTCTTGTCCTTGTGGTAGAATAGAGTGTAGTAAAATTGCTGTAAATTATAAAAAAGGAGGTAAGGAGTATGATTATTACCACGACGGAGAACATTAGCGGAAAAGACTATGAGATCCTTGGTATGGTGCAGGGCAACACCATCCAGACGGTCAATGCGGTCCGTGATATCGGAGCAGGTCTTAAGAATCTTTTGGGCGGAGAATTAAAGAAGTACAATGAGATGATGGCCAAGGCCAGAGAGCTGGCTACCCAGCGGATGACCGACGAGGCGACAGCTCTGGGTGCGGATGCGATTGTGTGCGTGAGGTATAGCTCCGCTTCCGTGATGCAGAGCGCTGCTGAGGTAATGGCCTATGGCACTGCGGTCAAATTCAAGTAGGATAGGGCGGGATTCTCGCCACTCTTGAACTTTAGTATTGTATGAGGTGAGTAAGATGTTATTTGTCTGTTATCCAAGATGCTCTACCTGCAAGAAGGCACAGAAATGGCTGGATGACCACCAGATTCCCTATGAATTGAGGGACATCAAGGAGAATAATCCTAGCGCAGAAGAGCTTGCTGCCTGGCAGAAGAAGAGCGGCAAGGAGGTCAAAAAATTCTTTAACACATCCGGCCAGCTTTACCGGTCCATGGGACTTAAGGATAAGGTAAAGGAAATGAGTGACCGGGAAATGTTTGACTTGCTGGCTACGGACGGCATGCTCGTCAAGAGACCTATTTTAGTGGATGAAAGCGGAGAAGGAAGAGCTTTTGTCGGCTTTCGTGAAGCAGAGTACGAGACCCTTCTCAAGGAGAAGTAAAGAAAACAGGAATACCGATGATACTTTTAAAAGGGCGGTCGCGATTGCGATGGCCCTTTTCTATTTGTGATGGCTATTTTCTCGAATATCGAAAAAATATTATCGAAAAACGATAAAAACATATTGACAAACGAAGAGAATGATGCTAATATCTGATTATCGAAAAACGATAAATGATTAACGACGCGCGTAAAATCATGAGAGAGAGAAAGGAGAGTAACACCATGAAACTTAACAAGATTGTGATGATCATTTTTAGGATCGCAGAGATCTGCTATTGGGTAGGAACGGCTATGTGCGCTGTGATAGCAGGCGGGATTTCTATGGGACAGACATCGATTATAACGCTTCTTTCCGATGTGGATCCTTCTGCGGGAAGAGACCTTGTTGCTTTCGGCTTCAGCATTTTTCCGGTTGATTCCCAGGGGAATCCCGTAAAGGGAGCCTATCTGATTTTCTTTATAGCCATGGTTCTGATGATGGCGCTGATGGCCATGGTCTGCCGGAATATTTACCTGATATTTAAGACCTCAGCCGGTGAGACCAGCTTCTCCAAGGGGCAGACCCCCTTCCAGCCTGATAACATCCGTATGGTTCGGGAGATCGGCATCTTTCTGATGGCTATCCCGGTTGTGGGCCTGATCATGAGCGTTGTATCCAGAATCGCCCTGGCGGGCATGGAAGTGGAGACCTCGGTTGACCTGCATTTTGTCATGATAGGTCTGGCTATGATCTGTCTGTCCCGCTTTTTCGCCTACGGTATGGAACTCCAGGACGATGTGGACGGGCTGGTTTAGAGGAGGTGCACTATGGGAAAGATTATTCTGGAATTGGATGTTATGATGGCAAGGCGGCACATGTCTCTCAATGAACTGGCAGATAAAGTTGGAATTACGAATGTTAACCTGTCCAAGATTAAGAATAATAAGGTGAATGCCATTCGTTTCACCACCCTGGCCAACATCTGCAGGGCGCTTGAATGTGAGCCCGGGGATATCCTCAAGTACGATCCGGCAGATGAGGAATAAGCATAATATCTCTATTCGATTCTCAGCATCCGGTAGCCTACTCCGATGTGGGTCTGGATGTACTGGGGCGAGTCCGGAGCGGCTTCCAGCTTTTTGCGGAGTGTGGCCATGTAGACCCGAAGGGAGGCGACATCATTATCCCAGCTGCTGCCCCAGATCTTCTGGGTAATAAAGGTATGGGTGAGTACCTTCCCTACATTCTGGGTCATGAGACAGAGAAGCTTGTATTCGATGGGGGTCAGGTGAAGCTCCTCGTCTCCAAGGTAGGCACAGCCTGCGGCATAGTCTACTTTCAGATTGCCGTTCGTAAAGACAGGGCCGGAGGAAGCTGTGTCGGCGTTCATGAGCATGAGCCGCCGCTGGGTGACCCGGATTCTGGCCAGAAGCTCTTCTACAGAGAAGGGCTTGGTCAGGTAGTCGTCGGCCCCGCAGTCCAGGGCTTCGATTTTGTCCGTGTCCTCACTCCGGGCGCTGATGAC
>CAMOVS010000019.1 GCA_946627575.1 uncultured Lachnospiraceae bacterium | reverse complement strand
TTACGGATGTTGCGAACGGCGGTCTTGATGGCCTCCACTTCTGCTTCCTCCGCTTCAAAATTCCATGCGTCCCGGGAAACAGGCCATTCAGATACCATAATCGAATCCTCTTCATCCTGGAGGCTCATGAAGATTTCCTCCGTAATGAATGGCATAAAGGGATGCAGGAGCTTGAGGCCGATCCGAAGAACTTCCTTAAGGGTATAGAGGGCTGCCGCCTTGGTCTCATCCGCTTCATCATAAAGTCTGGGCTTAACCATCTCGATATACCAGTCACAGAACTCTTCCCAGATGAAATCATGAATCTTGCCTACGGCAACGCCAAAGTCATAGCTCTCCATGTTGGCTGTTACTTCCCCGACCAGGCGGTTGGCCTTGGAAAGGATCCAGCGGTCCGCTTCTGTCAGGTCCGCCACTGTCACGCCGGACAGGTCCGCCTTGCCGATATTCATCAGCATAAAGCGGGAAGCGTTCCAGATCTTGTTGGCAAAGTTCCTGCTGGCGATGATCTTCTTCTCAGAGAATCTCATATCATTGCCCGGAGCGTTGCCGGTCACCAGAGTCAGTCTGAGGGCGTCCGCCCCATATTGGTTGATAACCTCCAGAGGATCGATACCATTTCCAAGGGATTTGCTCATCTTCCTGCCCTGCTCATCCCGGACCAGGCCGTGAATCAGGACATCCCGGAAAGGCGATACGCCGGTATGCTCATAGCCGGAGAATACCATCCGGATAACCCAGAAGAAAATGATATCGTATCCTGTAACCAGGACATCCGTCGGATAGAAATAAGACAGGTCCTCAGTCTGGTCGGGCCATCCAAGAGTAGAGAAGGGCCAGAGGGCGGAGGAGAACCAGGTATCCAGGGTGTCTTCATCCTGGGTCAGATGGCTGCACCCGCACTTGGGGCAGACAGCCGGCTTCTCTCCGGCTACCACAATTTCACCGCAGTCGTCGCAATAATAAGCGGGGATCCGGTGGCCCCACCAGAGCTGGCGGGAGATACACCAATCCCGGATATTCTCCAGCCAGTGGAGGTAGGTCCGGTCAAAGTGCTTAGGAACAAAATTGAGCTCTCCCTTCTTTACCGCTTCAATGGCCGGCTTGGCCAGCTCTTCCATGCGGACAAACCACTGCTGCTTTACCATAGGCTCCACCGTGGTGTGGCAGCGGTCATGGGTTCCCACATTATGGTCATGGGCTTCCACCTTAACCAGGAAACCGCCTTCCTCCAGATCCTTTACCAGGGCCTTCCTGCACTCATAACGGTCCATGCCTGCATATTTTCCGCCATGATCATTGATGGTTCCGTCATCATTCATAACGTTGATCTCGGGAAGGTTATGGCGCTTGCCCACTTCAAAGTCGTTGGGATCGTGGGCCGGCGTAATCTTAACAGCACCCGTTCCAAATTCTTTATCAACGTAGCTGTCTGCCACGATAGGAATTTCACGATTGACGATAGGGAGCAGAACCTTCTTCCCGATCAGGTCCTGATAGCGCTCATCCTCGGGATGAACGGCAACAGCCGTATCACCCAGCATGGTCTCCGGACGGGTTGTGGCGATCTCGATGGACCGGTCACTTCCGATTATAGGATAATTGATATGCCAGAAATGTCCGTGCTGGTCCTGATATTCTACCTCAGCATCGGATATGGAAGTCTGACAGACCGGGCACCAGTTGATGATTCTGGATCCCCTGTAGATGTATCCCTTTTCGTAAAGGCGGATGAAAACCTCCTGTACTGCTTTGGAGCAGCCTTCATCCATGGTGAAGCGCTCCCTGTCCCAGTCGGCAGAAGATCCCAGCTTCTTCAGCTGGCTGACGATCCGTCCGCCGTATTCCTTCTTCCACTCCCAGGTTCTCTCCAGAAAGCCTTCTCTTCCAAGCTCTTCCTTGTCGATGCCTTCTTCTTTTAATTTGTTGGTAACCTTGACCTCTGTAGCGATGCTGGCATGGTCGGTTCCAGGCTGCCATAGGGCATTGTAGCCCTGCATTCTCTTAAAACGGATCAGGATATCCTGGAGGGTATTATCAAGGGCATGACCCATATGAAGCTGCCCGGTGATATTGGGCGGCGGCATCACGATGGTAAAGGGTTTCTTACTGCGGTCAACCTCAGCATGGAAGTATTTTTTATCCAGCCATTTCTGATAAAGCCGGTCTTCAATTTCGGCAGGGTTATATGTTTTGCTCATCTCAGCAGCCATAGCTTGCTTCCTCCTCTTTATACATATCATATTTCACTAATCAAGGGACCCGGATCCCGATACTCCAGCACTTCTGCCAGGTCATCGCGGCATAATCCCGGTCCCGGTAAATGTATTATCAATGATTATTGGCCGCTTCCGGCGGATTCATAACAAAGAGATAATCGGGGCTCTCCATCTCCGACCGGAAGTCTTTCTGCATCTTCCGGATGTAACGGTCCCTTATCTTCATGCAGTCTTCTTCACGCCCCTTTTGGCTCAGCAGGAACATCTTGCGGAAGCGGGCCGCGGCATCGCTGCTCTGGAAGGACACCTGCATCTGGGCGAAGCGGGTCTCAAAGCCTTCCAGAAGCAGGTCCGAGACCTCAAAGGACTTAAGCTCCTCCCTGGCTCGGTCCAGCCCTTCCTGGAGTGCTATAATAGCATAGTAATAATAAAGAGATCTCTCATCCTCTCCGTACTGCCAGGCCTTAAGCAGGTGGAGCCTGGCATCCTGATAGCGAAAAAGGCGAATCAGAGCACATGCCAGGTTATGGTGGACCGCCCCTCTCTCTGCATCGGTCATCCCTTCCTGCTTCAGAGCAGTCTCATAGTGGCTGACAGCCATGGAAGCCCGCCCGGAGGAGAAAAAGAGGTCTCCCAGCCATTTACCCTGCTGGTAGGGGCCGGCATTCTTCAGGGTCCGGTACTCATCGAGAATCCCCCGGATCTCATCCTCGGAATAATAGTTTCCTTCCCTGAAAAGAGCGGCAAAGTATTTCATCTGGTCTTTTGCCGGGTCGGTCAGCCTGCTCAAAGTCCTGGCAAGCTTGTCCAGCTTTAGTTCCTCTGCCACAAAGCGGGCCAGCTTCTCATCCGGCAGCGTATACAGATAGCAGATCAGATGATTCCGCATATAATAACATAATTCTTCATAAGATTGAACAGCAATCCCTGTCTCGGGAAATATGTGAGGATGTTGTGCAATCTTCCCGATACAAACGATGGTTTCGCGCATGCTGCATCCCTTTCTATATGCTCTCACGCAGAGAATGATTTAGAAGATTCGTATAATCCGTCCTTTTGATCCCAGCATCATTCTTGTCAGGAGATCAAGGTAAAGGGAAACACGGTGATCTTCCCTGTTCCGGGCGAAATCTGTCCGAAACCCATATCCTCCATAAGGATGGTGCCTTCCAGCCTGCTGCTGAAAAGGACCCGGATCCTTATCCTTGTGGTCTTAGCCGGTCTCTGAGGAAGATTGGTAATCTCACAGGCGGAGCCTTCCATCTCATTTTCTATGGTATTATGAAAGAAGAACTCGATCCGGTTGCTTTTATCCAATATTACATCCAGACTGCCTCTGGTATTGTACCATTCTTTTCCTATGGACGTGATCGGTACATATCGGGACCGGCCTCCCTCGGAAGTTACAATTCCCACGGAATGACAGACCATGTCCGGGCCATCCAGGAGAATCATGCCCTCTTCCATCAGAGGAAGAATGCCGGTAGCCAGAAGGCAAGCCCCGCTGGCATAGATATTCTGTCCCAGAAAAACTCTCCTTCCCGCACAAAGGCAGGTCAGGGTCCTCTTCATCCAGCTTCCTTCAAATCCTTCTCCGGTAAGGAAGATAATGTTGGTGGGATTCTTAGCCAGAAATTGCCGGATCATTTTGCTGAAGGCCTGATCCTGGTCCGATGCGCCCCGGAATATCCCTTCCTTCAGAAGATCGAGCTCCTGCATCCGTCCCCGGTAGGCCTTCTGCCTGGAAGGACGGATCTGATCGATCAGGATGCACTTCAAGCTATCATCCGTATAATCCAGAAGGAGCGTATTGCGGTCCCAGACCATTTTTTCCTGATGGAAAACATACTCGGCAAAAGCCCGGAAGCGGCAGATGATATGACATCCGTGTCTGGCAGTCCATTGCTCCGGCAGTCCTTGCTCAAGCTTCTTCCGGCTCTCTTCATCCGTTTCCTCCATGGAGAAAACTACATCCGTAAAGTCTTCGGGGGACAATCCTTTCTCCTGAAGGCAGGAAGACAGCCGGTCAAGGCCGGCCGAAATATAGTCGTCGGCCCCTTCCTGGTCTATAGGAAAGCTCTCCTCCTCCATCTCCTTCTTTGCTTCATCATAGATACTCAGCGAAAGAGCGGTTCTCCCCAGGTCAATTCCCGCAAAGGTTCTGGTTGTCATTTGTTCCATAATCGTCTCTCCTATGTCGCCGTGCCGTTTCTTTATAAGTCAGCAACTCTATAAAAGCTCCAGCTGGGTATCAGCAAAATAGGCCTTAAGCAGATAATCATCAAGTTCCATGGGATCTGCATCCTCGGATGCCAGATGATTCAGTCTGGCAAACCTGCTGTCCTCCCCGCTGTAGTCAAAGGATTCAAACAAAACGGCATCCTGTTCATCGATATCTCTACCGTCCTCCTCCAGTCTGTAGTGGACCTCGTCCCTGTGGAAGAGGTGGAGACTGCCTACAAAGGTGCCCGGCAGAATCTCCATCAGTCCCAGATCGCGGTAGGTATTCTCTTCCCCCTCGATCTCATAGTGGAAGATCACCCTGGATCCCGGACTCCCTTTGTATGTAACAAAATGCAGCTCCTCGCATTCTATGGGCAGACTTACAAAGTCTTCATATTGACGGAAGACCGGCAGATAGAAGGCCTGGGCAGTAAACTCCCTTATAATCTGAGTGGCCGGCTCCTGAATTCTCTCATGCCATTCCGGTTTATCCGCAAAATAATAAAGGAAATTGATCTTGGATGACCGGCTGCTGATCCGTCCCGAAAGTATCTGCTCGCCCAGGATCCGGTGCATATCGTCGGGCATGGTCATGCTGCCCCGCATTTCCTTGTTAAGAACGTACTCCAGATAGCGGCCCACCATCTCATCTTCCGGACTTGACTCATAGAAAGATTGATAGACAGGGAAGACTCCATCCGTGTCATTGTCAGCAAAGACACTCTGTATGAGAATCCTCCTCTCAAAGTCTGTCGTAGGAAGTTCGAATTTCCTGCTTCTTTCCCAGAGAGTAAGAAGATCCTCCGTCTCTCCCTGAAAATGATTCATCAGGTAAGTCAGCGTTTTTCTGGAGTTCTTCCGCCTCATAAAGGCTGTATAGGCCAGATAAAGGGTGGTCTCGTCCTCCTCGCCCTTATAATGATCGATGCCGAACTCCGCCAGCTTCATTCTCTTCTCGGCTCCCATGATGGTACAGCCATAGAGCTCCACGCCAAAGAAAGCCTTCTCGATCATGCCGACTTCCATATAATAATCCATGAGGGTCTTTCGGAAAGAAGGCGATATATCGGAATAATCCATTCTCTCCAGCCAATGGGCCAGTTCCTCCTTGTTCTGGTGGTTTTCATGCCAGGTCAGCAGCTTCTGGGCCGCCTGGATCCGGATCCAGTCCTTGTACTCGGGCTCTTCCAGTATTCTCTCCAGAACCGGAACATCCTCCGCCGCCGTCTTTCTTTCCAGGCATTCCGACTGGACCAGAAGAACCTTGCGGTTAACCAGATTTTTCCGAATCCACTCCCCGGGGAAATCGGAAAATGACAGATAATCCCTGAGTTCGTATTCGATCTCTTTTACGTAACGCTGCTCACTTTTATCAGCAAAATACAAGCTGGTCCTGCTGTTAAAAGTCTCGATCACTGCCTGGCCGCCGGAGAATGGATAATATTTCTCCTCGCCATTTTCAGGGGACTCCACGTAGACCCCTACCATATGAGGATTCCTGCAGATGATCTTGCGATAAAAGAGAATACCGCATACTGCCTTCCAATTCTCGGGCTGTGCCAGAATCTCCTTCTGGAAATGCATATAGAGGAAGGCCAGATGCTCATTGATCCGTCCCTGAAGCAGCTGCTCCTGGACGAAAGGCAGCATCCGGGAATAGTAGGCTCCATATACCTCCTCATATTCCTCCCGGTGCTTCATAACATTGGCATAAAGCCAGGATTTTTCTCTGTAATCAAGACTGTTGCTATAGGTAAAATATATTAAAACCCTTCTGGGTATGATCTCATATTTTCCAAAGTCCATGCTTCGGATAAAGAACTCATTCAGCCCTATGATCTTCAGGTTGGCTTCCACGGCCCGACGGAAGTATTCATGATAATCTCCGCCGATCCGATTGCCCTTGATCAGCTGGGAACAAATCAGCTGAAGGAAAAGATCGTCCTCCTCCACCTCATAAAGACGAATCGCTGTATGGAAAATAGCTCTGCTGAAGAACTTACAGTTCATGGCTAGGCGGGCGAACTGGTAGGACAGGGGCAGGGATACGCAGCCGTATCGCAGTCCCCAGCGGAAAACATTGATCTCAAAGGTCCCCAGCTCTTTCATGTAGTTGGGATTCTCGTTGAGAATCTCACAAGCCTCATAGTAAAGGAGACAATTATTGCTGCCGCCCTCAAAAAGCATCTTGATGGTCTCATACTGGAGAATCTTATTGTATACATATTCCCGGTCCAGATAAATCAGCATCCAGAGCGCGTAATCCTTCTGATCCGAATTCTCATAAAACTTCCGAATGGATACTACGGCCTTGCTGATAGCCTCCGGAGTCTTTTTGTACATAGCCTGAAGGTAGAGTCCGTAATTGACCAGAAGATCCGGCAGGTCTCCCGCTTCAGACAGGGGCGCCATCTCGTCAAGAATCCTACCGGCGGCTTCCAGCTGGGAATCCATCAGATAGATATGGGCCCGGTACATCTTCCAGAAGGGGTCTTCGGTCTCCCGGTAGAGGTTTTCGGCTCCTTTCCCGGATCCTTCGATAAAATCCTCAAACCCGATACTGCCCGTGCGGAAATAAAGATAATTGTGCATCAGTTCCGCCTTCTGCCGGCGGATCCTGCTCTCCTCCTCCCGGGCTGGTCCCCCCGCAGGCAGGGTGCCCCACCACTCTACCGGAATCTCAATAGACTGGCGAATCGTCTCAATCAGGATGGTATCGCTGCCCATAGGGTGTCTGGGATTCTTCTCCACGATCACCTTCAGCTTTCCATCCTCAAAATAATCGCTGTTAAAACGGTCGGTGGACAAGGCAACAAGCCCCTTCCTGCTGCTGATTCTTCCTTCCACATAACCGTAATCACTAAGGCTGATCTCCAGGCTTTCCTGCTCCCTGCCTACATCCAGCACCATAGGCCGGTCTGACACTTCAAGCAGGCTGACCTCTTTATAGCCGGCTGCTGTCAGGAACTCCTCCACGATGAGATTACGCGAACGGCTCTTCTGAAGGCCATGATAAAGGACCTGCTCTTCCGGCTTATTCTTAAGAAAAACCTCCGCAAAATCAGGCAGGAAAAAGAGGCTGACAGCCTCTGCCCGGTTCTCTCTGTAGAGGTGCATAAAGCCCTCCATATCCGATATATCTCCCACGGAAGACTCCGCGCTTCTCGCGACTACCTGGATATGATAAGGGATGTTAAACTCTCCCCCATTGGTTATCAGGACGATATCTCCATCGTGCTCTGTTCCCGCCACGGACAGCTTGCCTTTAAAATAAAAGGGGATCTCCTGACGGACTCCCTGAAACTCATGGATCTCCGTATCCAGCTTATCATTCGTGGATACAACGAAGCCACGAATCGGTACTTTATTCTCACTCTCGATCACAAAAGAATCCCGGTAGACTCTCCCTTCCAGGGCGCGGATCTCCAGATTGGCAACGGACAGGGACAGAATCGGCATATGGCCGTCTTCCGGTGCTTCTTTGATCTTAATCTCTTCTCTCATGGCAATTACCACCAACCATACTTACTTATCTATTGTTATGCAAACAAAGGTTTTTACATCATTTTCTTGATTGATATCTACAATGGCAGAACGGATTTCTATGCGCTTATGGCTTCGAAAAACAAGGCCCGGGCCTGGATCCTGTAATCCGACAGCCGCCTGGACTTGATCAGCTTCTTTTTCATCGGCCCGGGAACTTCAAACCGGGGCAGCATATAAGTCCAGATCTCCTTCATCTTGAATAGGGCATTGTTCCCGATCTCCGCCTCATAGCGGTCACACAGGTCTTCCATAAAGTCCTGCAATGCAAGATAGTCCATCGGCTTCGCCTTCCAGGCCTGATCCGGCCCTTTCTCTGCCAATTGCAGGGGCAGACCCGGCTCGGCAATCATTCCCCGTCCCAGCATCAGCCGGTCCACCTGGGGAAATCGTTTTCTGAAACGTTCTACAGCCTCAAAATCCAGCAGGTCTCCATTGTAGCAGATCGGGTGTCTGCTTACGGACAAGGCCTCCTGAAAAGCCTCCAGCCGAACCGGATGCTTATAATAGTCCTCCCGTACCCGGGCATGAATGATCAGCTCACTGATGGGATAGTCGTTATAGATCTCCATCAGAGCAGCCATCTCTTCCGGACTCTTCATCCCAAGCCGGGTCTTAACCGAAAGGAGCAGGCTGCTGTCAGCCAGGCCATCAAATATTTTCTCAAAAAAGGCTCTAAGGCGGTCCGGAGAAGTCAGGAATCCGCTCCCCTTTCCCCGGGAGACCACCGTGCCGGAAGGACATCCAAGATTCAGGTTCAGCTCCCCATATCCAAGATCCTCCAGCATCCGGGCAGTTGTCAAAAAACGATCTGCCCTGTTGGTAAGGATCTGGGGAACCACCGGAATGCCGGTATTGTTCTCCGGAGCGATATCCTTTTTCTCTTTTTTCATCAGGCTGGCATGGTCCTTGGGATCAATAAAAGGCATGAAATATCGGTCGCAGCCGCCAAAATGGCTGGCATGCTCCTTGCGGTATATATATCCGGTAATGCCCTCCATGGGCGCTGCGTATATCCTGGTCATAAACTTCTGTGCAGGGATATCCTGCCTCTTATAGGGCAGCATGGGCTGCCTGATTCTTAGTATACAGGTTCCTGTTTCACAGTTCTTTATTATACCCCAATTCCCTGACACTTATCAACCTTCTTTTACAGGCATATGGCGCTTCCGGAGCTTGTATGCTACACTTAATTCAAAAAAACTGATATCGGGAGGAAAAACATGAGGGAAGAAAAAAACATCCGTCCCATCGGATATATGGAAAGTGACTATCAGGATAAGTTCGGCATCCCCAGACAGAGTGGTCTGACCGGAACCCTGGGAAAGATCCGGATGGAGCCGGAATACTCTTCCCCGGATTGCTTCCGGGACCTATCCGGCTACTCCCATATCTGGCTGATCTGGGGCTTCTCGGAGAATGAAGGGGCAGACTGGCATCCTACGGTAAGGCCGCCCCGCCTGGGCGGCAACCGAAGAGTTGGCGTCTTCGCCAGCCGTTCTCCTTTCCGCCCCAACGGTTTGGGCCTGTCTGTTGTGGGTCTCGTTAATATCGAAGAAGATGAATATGGAAAGACCAGCCTGTTGGTGGAGGGATCGGATCTGATGAACGGGACGCCGATATATGATATCAAACCCTATATGCCCGCCTCCGACTCCATCCCGGATGCGGCAGGGGGTTACGCTGCCGCTGCCAGGGACCGCCATCTTCAGATCCACTGCTCACCCGACCTGCTCAGCAGGGTTCCTGAAAACAAAAGAGACCCGCTCATGGAGTCTCTCGCTTTAGATCCCAGACCCCGCTACCAGACAGATCCGGACAGGATCTACGGGATGCGTTACGCAGGTCTGGATATCCGCTTCCGGGTGGAAGGAAATGATCTGACGATAACGGATATTGTGATGTGCAGCTAGCCTTTCTTGGCCGCTTTCTTTTTCATAAAAGCAGGGTAAGACCGGCAAACCTCAGCCAGACAGCAGCGCTCACAATAGGGGGTTGTCCTTGCCGTACAGACTTCCCTTCCGTGATAGACCAGCCTGTGACACAAAGAATTCCCTTCTTCCGGCGGAATGATCTTCCAGAGAGCCATCTCCACCTTCTTGGGATCTTTCAGATCATCTACCAGGCCGATACGATTGGACAGGCGGATGCAATGGGTGTCGGTAACGATGGCCGGTTCTCCGAACACATCTCCCATAATCAGGTTGGCGCTCTTTCGACCCACACCGGGCAGGGCTAGGAGCTCATCGAATGTTCTTGGGACCTTTCCGTCATAGCGGTCACGAAGGACCTTCATGCATTTACTGATGTCTCTGGCCTTGCTTGGTCCCAATCCGCAGGGGCGGACAATCTCCTCGATCTCTTCCGGCTTCGCTGCAGCCAGGGCATTCACATCCGGATATTTGGCATAAAGGTCTTTGACAATGACATTCACCCTCTCATCCGTACATTGGGCCGCCAGACGAACGCTGACCAGAAGCTTCCAGGCCTGGTCATAATCCAGGGTACAATCTGCATCCGGATATTCCTCTTTAAGCCGGCGTATCACTTCCGCTGCCCTTTCTTTCTTTCGCATAGATCTCTCCTCTATATATATCAAAATATATGATCAATGATTCACGATGATGCAGGCATATCGTGAAATCAACCTTTTGACCCTGATATCATATAACAAAAACTTCCCACACCTCTATCATTATGGTCTGATACCCAAATAGATCTGACAG
>CAMOVS010000018.1 GCA_946627575.1 uncultured Lachnospiraceae bacterium | reverse complement strand
CCAGACAGTTTGTGCTTTCCGCGTGCCTGCGTATGATCGAGATGGGCGTTGAGCTCATCGGTACCCGCAGCTCCTGCAAGATCGTTGATGAATATGCAAAATATCTTGAAGAACAGGGTAAATAGTATGGTATAATGTTATTGTTCAAGACCGGCTTTCGGCTTGATGAGTGGCGGAGCCGTGAATTGTGACGATATAATAATAGCAGCGGATTCCGAATCAGTCTGTGTCATGATGTATTGGGGAATTGGCATAGGTCTGCTGATGCAAGAATCCATGGAAACATGTCAGCATAGTTACAGGGAAGGAGTTGAGAGGTATGTATGACTTTTCCAAGATGACCAAGAAGGATTTTGGTAAGTTCTTCGATTATTCTGTACTACCCAAGCAGACCACGGAAGATGATCTGATTCGGGGATGCAGAGAGGCAATTGCTTATAATTGCGCTGCTTTTTATCCGAATTCTAATTTCTGGATTCCGGTGGTAAAAGAGCAGCTCAAGGGGTCAGGCGTTCTTACGGCTACGACCTTTGATTTCCCCTTTGGAACCGGCACGCCCAAGATGAAAGGTCTTATGGCAGAAGAAGCGGTTGAGCTGGGTGCGGAGTCCATCGATATGGTAATGAACATCGGCGCCCTTAAGTCCGGCAAGATTGATGTGGTTAAGGAAGAGCTTCGGTTGGTCAGAGAGGCTATTCCGGAAGGAATTCTTTCTAAGTGTATCCTGGAAGTTGAGTTCCTTACCGATGAGGAGATTGCAAGAGCTGCAACCATGGTAGCTGATGCAGGATTTGATTATGTAAAAACAGCCTCGGGCCAGTTTGCCGGCATGACCATGGACCAGTTCCTGGTTATGAAGAAGGCCGTGGAAGGAAGTAAGACCAAGACCAAGGTAGCCGGTGTTAAGTTCCCGCGTCCGCAGAATGCTTATGCATTTATCATGGCAGGAGCAGACCTGATTGGCACACGAGCAGCCCCCGAGATTATTGATCACCTTGATATGATGAGAGAGATCGGTCTTGTTCCTAAATACGAAGGATGATCCATCGCGAAGGATGGTTCATGATATATACGGATATTAACGGCACCAGGACTCTGAAAGAGTCCTGGTGCCGTTTTGTACAAGATTGGGAATCAGGATCTGTTTTGATGGTTATTTATCAAACAGATCTTTCCTTGACAGCCGGCATTTCATCCTTTATAATAGACCCAAACATGTATATACAACTATAGAGATGTTAATACAAAAGAAATAATGACTTGAATTTATAGATAATAGAAAGAGGGATAGAAGATGTCAGCTGCAGCATTAGATCGTAATAACCCCAAGCCTTTATACCAGCAATTCAGGGATATTGTAGAAGAAGCTATTGACTCCGGCAAATGGGAGCCTAATGATAAGATACCATCAGAAAATCAGCTGAGCGCCAAGTATGGCCTGAGCAGGATGACCGTAAGGTCCGTTCTTCTGGATCTGGTCAAGGAAGGCAAGCTCTACCGGGTCCAGGGCAAGGGCACTTACGTGGCTGAACAGAAGATTGAAGCCATGAGCCTTTACTATGTGGGTATCCGGGAGCAGCTTGAGCAGATGGGATACGAAGTATCAACAAAGACACTTGAGTGTGGTATCATTCCCAGTGACAGCAATGTGGCCAGGCATCTGAATCTGGAAGAGGGGACCCCGGTCTTCCGGATCAAGCGCCTTCGCTCCATCAGCAAAAAAGGACCGGTCAGCATTCATATTTCCTATATACCGGAGAAATACAGTACCGGGCTGACGCCGGAAGTTCTGGAGAAGGAGCAGCTCTGCGTATTGATGAATCAGAACTTCGGACTGCAAAGAAAAAGGGTGACCGAGACTTTGGAGTCTGTGGCGGCGGATGAAGAGGAAGCTCAGCTTCTTAAAATAGAAAAGGGGCATCCCCTTCTGATGCTTAAGGATGAGCAATTTTCAGAAGAAGATACTCCTTATGAATATACTAAGGTGGTCTTCCGGGGAGACCGGTTTAAGATCCGCCTGAATTATGAAGCATAATTTTATTTGATGATACTAAGTTACAACAAAACGCCTGCCTTACAGTTCTCTAACTGAGAAAGAGAAACTGCAGGGCAGGTTATTTTGATTAATACAGGCAGGTACTTTTAACCAGTAGAGGATAGCTTTGCCGGCTTGGGCAGATGTATGCCCTGACTATTCTTTGGTTCTATTTCCTTGCCATCTTTTCCTTATGGGCTTTTACCACAGCCTCGGCCATCTCCCTCACTCTTTTTGCGGGGTCAGGAGCCTTAACAACGCCTGATGTGGAGGAGGTGCCGTCACCGCCGAGAATGACTACCTTGTAGCAGTCTTCTGCGGTGGTGATACCTGAGGCGGTCATGACCAGGGCTTCCGGATTAACCTCATGGACGGCCTTTACCGCATCAACGGTATAGGAATCGTCAGCGACCTTTCCGGTGCCTATGAGTTCGGTAGGCTCTGCCAGGACGATGTCGGCGCCCATACAGGCGACCGCTTTGGCCTCGGCTATGCTGTCAGCGCAGACGATGGTGATCATATCAAGCTCTTTGGCCCTCTTGATGCAGGCCTGGAGGACGGCTACGCCCTTTGGATTCTCTGCGTGATTGAGGAAGACTGCATCTGCGCCGGCCTCCTTCAGAGACTCAGGAAGAATGTGGCCCATTCCTCTTCCCGGAACCAGAGGATCAAGGGACTGGGCGCAGACGATCAGGTGGCTGGTATTCTCCTTGATCAGACGGATGTCAGCATAGGGGCATGTGAAGTACATGGTCAGTCCGGTGTCGGCGGCAACCTGGTCGGCAGCCTGGGCCAGTTCCAGACTTTTCTTTCCATAGAGATAGGACTTGGGATTGACAACCAAAAACGGACTTTTCGCTTTGGGCATGGCAGGGCTCCTTTCTTCTAAGCTGTTTTTATTATGGAACAGCAGCGGTTTATCTTTCATTTGCAGCGGGACATGGACCGAAATTTCAGCTAATATGTGAGCAAGACGAGCTGATATAGCATTGAAACTCAGAGCATAATTTTAGAAAAAATGTGTGAAATACTTTCAATTATTATAATTATAAGGCATAATAGTAGCAGAAGCAAATAAAAAAGCGGGAAACCGATTTAGGCAAGGAGGGTTAACATGGCAAAGATTGGTGTAGTATTAGTGTCTCACAGTGAGTACATTGCGGTGGGGTTGAGGGACCTTGTTAATGAGATGAATGACGGTTCGGTGCCTGTTGTGGCAGCCGGTGGTGCCGATGGCGGAAGAATCGGTACCAGCGCTATCAAGATCCAGGAAGCCATCGAGTCTATTGAAGACTGCGATCATATCCTGATCTATGCAGACCTGGGAAGTTCCATACTTAGTGCCGAAACCGCTCTTGACCTGGTGGATGAGGACCTGGCAGACAAATGCCGCATGGTAGACTGTCCGATCGTAGAAGGTGCTTTGGCCGGTGTCATTATGGCAGCAGGCAGCGGTGATGTGGAGGTTGCTGTTCAGGCTTCCGAGGAGGCAAGGGGAGCCCTGAAACTGGAAGGATAAGCTCCGGCGTCTGGTGGAATCAGGATTGATCCGGCATTATCATTTCTAAATGATCGTTTCTATATGAAAAGAGTACTGAAAATACTTACACATTGACAATATACCGCTGAACTATTACAATAAAAGTGTTGCAAAACGCACAAAAAACTCTGGAATAGTGTGTGAGTTATATGTAGTTTTGCTGAAGTATCCATTTTTATAATAAAAAGGAGGTTTACTCATGGCTAAGATTAAGAGACTGTTCAATGACCCGTATGAAATCGTAGAAGAGTATCTTGAGGGATACGTGAAAGCTCATAAGCAATATGTAAAGATGTGTGATATGGAAGAGGCTCAGGGCAGAGTCGTTATCACCAACGATGCCGGAACCAAGGATAAGGTTGGCGTTATCATCGGTGGTGGTTCCGGACATGAGCCGCTCTTTATCGGCTATGTTGGCGAGGGCTTTGCTGATGGCGTTGTTGTAGGTAATATCAATACATCCCCGTCACCGGATCCCTGCTATGCAGCAGCTAAGGCTTGTGATAATGGCAAGGGCTGTATCTATCTGTATGGCAATTATGCCGGAGACGTTATGAACTTCGACATGGGTGCTGAGCAGGCAGATGAAGAAGATGATATCCGTGTTGAGACAGTTTTGGTAACAGACGATGTAGTTTCCTCCGAGAATATAGAAGACAGAAGAGGTATCGCTGGTGATTTCTTCGTATTCAAGGTAGCCGCTGCTAAGGCTGATACAGGGGCAGATCTTGATGAGGTTGTTGCTGCAGCTAAGAAGGCTAACGACAATACTCGTACCATGGGTGTTGCTATGTCCTCCGCTACTCTTCCGGCTAAGGGAGATGTTATCTTTGAACTTCCGGATGGCGACATGGAGATCGGTATGGGTATCCACGGCGAGCCGGGTGTCCGCAGAGGCAAGATCGACACAGCGGACAATGTAGTCGATGAGATCATGGATCCCATCCTGAAGGACCTTCCTTTCGTAGAGGGAGACGAGGTTTATGTTCTGGTGAACTCCCTGGGAGCTACTCCGCTGATGGACCTTCATGTATGTTACAGAAGAGTTGCTCAGATCCTGGAGGAGAAGGGCATCACTGTATACAAGGCTCTGGTTGGCCCCTTCGCCTGCTCCATGGATATGGCTGGTATGTCCGTAACTCTTATGAAGCTTGATGACGAGCTGAAAGAGCTTATGGATGCTCCTTGTGATACACCTTACTTCACCCAGAAATAATTTAGATACAATAAAGAGGTTGACATGAGTGATTATGTTTTAAGCAAAGATTATTTTGTAAAGGTTATTGAAGATCTGATCGCCCTGGTGGATAAGAGGAAAGAGTATTATACTGAGCTTGATTCTGCTATTGGTGACGGAGACCACGGTATCAATCTGGAGATCGGATTCCGTGAGGTCAATAAGAATCTTGACGAGTGGAAGAATTTGAACGTCCGTGATTTCTACAATAATGTAGGAAAAGCCCTTCTTGATAAGGTTGGCGGCTCTTCAGGTCCTCTTTACGGCAGTTTCTTTATGAAGTTCGGTCTGCCGGTTAAGACCAAAGGACCGGATGAAGGAGCCACCTTTGAGGAGTTTATTCAGATGCTGGATAAGGGCGTAGCCATCATCCAGAAGCGCGGTAAGTCTACTACAGGCGAGAAGACCATGCTCGACACTTTCATTCCGGCGCTGGAGACTCTCCGCAAGGAGTATGAAGGCGGCACACCGGCTAAGGAAGCTATGGAGAAGGCGGTTCAGGCCGGCAAGGACGGTCTGGAGTCCACCAGGAATATCGTAGCGACCAAGGGTCGTGCCATGAGACTGGGAGAGAGAGCCATCGGTCATTTGGATCCGGGTGCAGCTTCCGCAGCAGAGTTCCTTGAGGTGTTCTACGAGGATATGCCGTAAGAAGTTTATTCTTCGCGGCCTTTTGAACATGATAACGGGAGCGTAAAATAATGAATTAACCCCGAAGTGTGCTTCAGATTATGAGGTTCAATTCGGGGTTTTCTTCTATCTGGAGGAAGGAGAGGATGGTTGTGAAAAAGAAATGGAAATACATTGGTCTGGCGGCTTGCCTTGTCATTGTTTTTGCTGCGGCCATCATCATATTGAGGAGCTGCGGTATCGCCGGCTTTAACAGCAAACTGAATGATATAAAAGGAAAGCTGGTGGGCAATTCATTTTCCTGCTATTTCTATGATAACAGCGGTGACAAGTATCTGACTGTTTCAGGGAAGAAGATCAATATAGAGGGTAATGTTGTTGAAGATACTAAAATAAATCAGGCTGACGGTTCGGTCAGTACATCCTATGGACTATCGTCTGTCATCACGATTAACATTGACGGAAAGCAGATTCAGAGCTGCGGAGACACGGTTATATTTGAAGAAAAGGGACTGAAGCCGGATGCGGAGTTTAAGTTGAAGAATGTGGACAGCGCTTCTTCTGGTCTTGCAGGCAACACATACATATCGAATATTGTGAATGAATATAAAAATTATTTCGGCAAGTCCCAGGTTGTGGTAATTCAGAGTCAGTTGGGAGTTCCGATCTGTGCTTATTCCGGGAAGAAGGTTTACTGGGAGGTCAGCGATAAGCTTCCCAAGACAACCAAGCTGATGATTGATAATAAGGCCCTTTATCTTCACCGGGCAAATTTTCAGATTATCGACAAGAAGCTGATTAAGTAAGGCTGAAGGATCATAATGAAAGAAATAGAGGAGATAGTAACAGCGCAATGAAAATCCAGATGATAAGAAATGCAACTTTGAGGATCTTTTATGCCGGGGCGGAGTTTCTGATAGATCCCATGCTGGGCAAGGCCGGCAGCCAGAAGCCTTTTCCGGGATCTCCCAGACAGGAGCTTATGAACCCTTTGGAAGACCTGCCGGTGCCGGTGGAAGATCTTCTGCATCCGGATGCCGTGATAGTGACCCATTTGCACAGAGATCATTTTGACCGGGCGGCGATGGAAATGCTGCCTAAGGACCTGCCGGTCTACGCCCAGAATGAAAGTGACGCCCGAAAGATTGCTGGTATGGGATTTGATCATAGTCATTCTCTGGATATGGAAGGCGGCCTTGTTTTTTATCCGAAAGGATGGAGCCAAGATAAGAAGAGGGGCGGCGGTATTCGTATGATCCGGACGGAGGCCCGTCACAGCCATGGGAAAATGTATGAGATGTCCGGACCGGCCTGTGGTCTTATTCTGACTCACCCTGAAGAAAAGCCTTTGTATATTACGGGTGATACGGTTTGGTATGAAGATATGAACCGGATCCTGAAAGAATACCGGCCCGGGGTGGTTGCGGCCAGCTGCGGAGAGAACCTGGTCTATGGATACGAGCCCCTGATTATGGGGGCTGCCGGTATCCTGAATATTCATCACAGCCTGCCGGAGACCCTGATCCTCGCCTGTCATATGGAGTCTCTCAACCATTGGCTCCTTTCTAAAGAAAATCTGCGTCAGTTTTCGGAAACCCACGGGTTTGCAGATCGCTTAAGGATCCCGGAAAATGGAGAGTGGATCCGCTTGGATCCGGAGGAAGGATGAAGAATATTATATTTGGATCAGGAGGTGAAGAGAGCTATGAAAAGAGCTGCAGAAACCAGGGCAGGCTTTATTTCTGCTATGTATATCGTATTCTTTGCCTTCTTTTTATCGGCTTGTTCCCTGTCCGGCGGTCAGGATCGTCCTCAGGAAGCAAGCACAGCAGCAGAAGCAGAGCTTGAAAAAGCAGAGGAAGATACCGGCGCAGACCAGGCAGAGACTGTCCAAGAGCCGGATGAACTGGAGATCATCCGCAGCCGGGTGGACAAGATCAGGGAGAAAGCAGAGGCAGAGGCGCCTGAAGCAGACCGGGCCAGACTTAATGAAGCGGCAAATTACATCAAAGATCATTATGATAATTGCTATGACAAGGCCGGCAGCATGGAGCATATGATTTATTATGGTTATCTTCTTTTCTACCGCTTTGGTGACGGGACTACTTTGGGGGATATGGGTCATAGCGGTGCTACAGCAGCAAAACTGGTTTACCGACAGGAGGAAACTGCCGATTCTCCTACGGTACAGGCCTACAAGGAAGATGTGGAAGCCTGTATCCGGGAGCTGAAGGAGGAAGATTAGGGCTGGCAGCAGGACGATAAAGCAAAAGGATGCATAGTCCGGCTGAATTAGCCGGCATTAATATCTGACATTTTTCTTTCGATTGTTTATTTTGAAATAATCTACATAAAAATAACATCGTTCATATGATATAATGTCATATCTTCTTTACCGAGGTAGCATACTAAAGCGAATTAATCATCAAAATATCATGGAACGGGGGATGCTTATGAGAAAAAGAATCCGGCTGATGGGATTTTGTTTTCTCTTCTTCGCAGGAATCTGGAGCGTCCTGATTCCCGGCCATGCCTATGCAAAGTCCCGGTCCGGCAGGAAAGCCGGGGTTCGGATCACCGCAAGCAAGGAAATCCTTGTGGGGGAGAAAGTGACCATTAAGGTTACTAATGCGGGAAGGCATAAGGTTCACTTTCAGATTAATCGAAAAGGACAGGGTCATGTAAGCATCATCAACAGGGGTAAGAATTCGATTGTCATTAAGGGAGAGAAGCCTGGGATCGTTCGCCTGGCTGCCCGCTTCCGGGGCGGCAAAGTTCTGAAGACGACAGTGAAGATAGAGGATGACAGGAAGACCTTTAAGCTGGACCGTCAGGAGATGGTAATTGACGGCGGAGACTACGGAAAAATCTGTGCTTATTATGGAGACCGATGCGTCTCCCCCAAAACCAGTTGGATTGTATCCGATACAGGAGGATTATATCTGGGAAGCTTTGGTGCTGCCGGGCAACAAGATAGCTGGGAGGCCAATACAGTCTATGGAATCAAGCCGGGGGCTTATAGCATCCAGGCGGAATACCATGGAAAGAAGGCAGTTTGCAAGGTTTTTGTCAAGCAGACCAGTGATCGCTGGAAGGAATGGTGCCTGTTAAAGGAGAGGGCGGAAAAGTATCAAAAGACGGTGAAATCGGCGGTCAAGGATAGCGTCCGGTCCGGCATGTCTGATCTGGAGAAAGCGAAAGTTCTGGCTGAGTGGATTTGTCATAATCTGGACTATGATCCGACCTGTGAGAAAAATTCTGAGGAGGAGGCCTTTGTCGATAGAATCTCTGCCTGCGAAGGATATGCCGAAGCCTACAATGTCCTCCTCCACATCGTTGGCATACGAAGCTGTGTCGTTCACGGCAGGGCCTATCCCAAAAAGAAATCCAGGAAATATGAGAGCCATGCCTGGAATATTGTATTGATCGATGGTGAATGGTATCACGTTGATGTCACCTGGATGGATCGGGGAAAGAAAAAGATCAGCTACAAATCCTTTATGAAATCTTCTTCTTATTTTGGGAAAAAGAATCCCAAAAGGAAGAAATGGCGGGTGGAGTATTACAACTTCCCTGAACTGGCAGAGTATCTTCATACGACACCGGAGACAGGAAAACGGTTTGACAAAGTCACCAGGAAGAAGTGGAAAAACGGAGACTGGAAAGATTATTGATTAAGAGAACAGAAAGATAGACCGTTTAATATATGTCAGCATAGACCGCGGCCGCTATCAGGGAATCTGATAGCGGCCGCGATTGTGTCATGGAGCAAAAAGGATGTTTTAGGCATTTGCTTCCAAAGGTTCCATGCAGAGTTTAAATTGCTGAGATTATATAGCAGAGTTTATTATACGATAGCGATGGGACGTACGAACATGCCGGTTGCCCCTCTTACCTTGGATACGTTGCAGATGAAGCAGAATTCATACTGCTTGTCAGCTGCCAGCTCGTCGAGCTGAACATATTCAAGGATGTGAACGCCCTGCTGAATGAGCAGATAGTGATGAACCGGCTGCGGATGCTCCGGTACGGAAGTGGATCCATCGGCATTGAAGCCATCGATGCAGGCCTTGTCATCGCCCAGGAGGATGGCGCCGCATTCCTCAACCAGATAGCGGGCAGCGCTTACTCCCAGACCGGCATCGCCGCAGCGGTCACTTGGCCATGCGTCAGCACAGCGAACCATAACGGCATCGCCGGGACGAAGCTCTACGCCTTCCCATTTGGCACAGCCTTCGCAGTCTTCTGCTGTGATGATATAGTTGTTGGGAAGATGCTCTACCCCTTTATATCCTGCCATATCAAGAAGGACACCTCTCATAACCATGGGCGGGGTGGATGCGATATCGCAGCGGCCGGGACCAAAGTTGGTGCAGTAGTCGTCCCCGGAAAATCCATTGTAGAAATGGTTGTCATCACCGGTTGTGAAATGAGAAAGGGCATCCATGTGGGTTCCGACATGCATGGAAGAAATCATGATCTCTGTGTTGAGGCCCATGTGATATTCTTTTGCATTGGTAGGAACGTCCAGCCATTCGCCTTCCTTATACCAGTTTACGCTGGCATCTATGTTAGTATCCTTCATATTCTGGCGGCCTTTGGGGGAAGCGTAAGCTACCAGCTCGAAACCGGTATGGCCGGCCCAGACAGGCATTCCTTTAAAACGTTCTGTCTCAAGGTCATAGATTTTACCTTTTTTGATCATCTGGATAGCAGCAAGCACACTCTCCTGTGTGATTTCCTGAGCAGCACCTACCTCATCATCTTTTCCGTATTTGTCCCAAACGTTCTCGTTAAGCCATGAATTGTCATGATAATCCTTTTTCATTTTTCATACCTTCCTTTCGTGAGCTGATTTGCTAAATCTATCAATAAATCTTTCTCTCCAAATCCCCCCGATTTGGATAGCAGGGAAAGATTATGATCCTTTGTTGACCCCTTGATCAGGACAGTTCCCGGAGCAGGTTCGCATATGGGGTTGAGCACAAGCTCAGGGTACTGTCTGATGGACGCGTACAATGTATCGCCGCCAATCAGCATGATCATGGATTCAGGATAGGATCCGGATAAGAAATAAAAGATTTCACCAAGTCTTTTTGCGATCCGATGAGCGATTTCTTCATCCGGTATCCGGTGGGCAAGAGCATATTGTTTTGTTTCTTCCAGAGTATGCGAGGAAAATACGTCAATGATGATCCGGTCATGCCGGAGGCATTCTTCTTTCAGGTTATGTAAGAAGGACTTCCCGTCCTGAGATTGCAGATAATTTTCCTCTAATTTTTCTTCCGGAGTGAGCCTGTGCCGGAAAAAACCATGTTCCCGGGCGTAATCCAGCTGCCTGCCGGTTACATGATTGATGCTGCCGCTCAGGACGATCATTTTTTCTTTTTTTTC
>CAMOVS010000017.1 GCA_946627575.1 uncultured Lachnospiraceae bacterium | reverse complement strand
GGTAGGAAGTTTTCCCTCCCATATAGCGTGCGGACATAACTCCTGGTTCCTTGCCCAGATAATCAACCTCCAGGCCGGAATCATCCGCCAGAGTCAGACAGCCGCTGGCCTCCATAACGGTTTTTGCTTTGATAATAGCATTTTCCTCAAAAGTAGTTCCATCCTCTACGATATCCACATCAATTCCGGCCTCCTTCATGGAAAGGATCTCATAACCCAGATCTCCCAATATAGCCCGGATCTCTTTTAGCTTTCCTTCATTGCCTGTAGCAAATATTAACTTCTCCATTATATCGAACCTCTTCTAAATATAAGACTCGCCCATCAAGCATGATTCCTATCAGCTCTTTCAAGCATATCTTCTGTATAAATCGAACATTTTCAAATTGATTTTCCCTCTTCCCGCCTCTTTCGTCTGGGAGGTTTGGGACCGGGGAACATGTAGAAATAGGTCTTCATCATACCATTATAGATTTTCCGGTTCTTGGCTGCCTTTTTCCCGATGTACTTCTCCGCGTCTTCGTAGGCAGTGATGACGTATTCCGACCAGGTATCCAGCCTCTGAAAGGCCTCACCCATCTCTCTGTAAAGGATAGGAAGCTCCTCTTTCTCCTCCATCCGCTCGCCATAAGGCGGATTCGTAATAATAAAACCATACTTCTTAGGATGGGAAAGATGGTGAACCGGCCGATGCTGGAAGTGGATCTTGTCAGCTACGCCGGCTCGTCCTGCGTTCTCCCTGGCTGCCTTGACGATTAGGGGATCAATATCATAACCCTGTATATCCATGGTGACATTCATATCTACCAGATCCCTGGCTTCCGTCATGGCCTCTCTCCAGCAGCGGGCCGGAATCAGATTATCCCAGTCCTGTCCCTGGAAAGACCGCTGCATGCCCGGTGCAATATTGGCCCCGATCATGGCCGCCTCGATGGGGAAGGTCCCGCTTCCGCAAAAAGGATCTACCAGAATCCTGTCCTTCTTCCAGGGCGTCAGGAGGATGAGTCCCGCTGCCAGAGTTTCCTCGATAGGCGCCTTGCTGACCATCTTCCGGTAGCCCCTCTTATGAAGGCTTTCCCCGGACAGGTCCAGGGCCACTGTCACCAGGTCTTTGTAGAGGGAGATCCGCACCGGATAGGCTGCTCCGGTCTCAGGAAACCATTTCACATGAAAATGATCCTTCATGCGCTCCACCATGGCCTTCTTGGCGATGGACTGGATATCCGAAGTGGAGAAAAGAGCGCTCTTGACCGAGGTTGCCTTGGTCACCCAGAACCGGGCATCCTTGGGCAGGTATTCCTCCCAGGGGATATCCTTGATTCCCTGGAAAAGCTCTTCAAAAGTAACAGCCTTGAATTCCCCGCATTTTAAGAGAATCCGTTGGGCGGTCCTTAAAAATACATTAGCCCTGGCCGCTGCTTCGATGCCGCCGGCAAAATGGATTCTGCCATCCTCCACCGACCGGATTTCATATCCAAGTTTATCGATTTCCCTTTTGCATACGGCTTCCAGGCCGAAATGGCAAGGAACCAAATACTCATAGCGATTGTTCATCTCTTTACCACCTAATCCGGGCCTCGCTCCCCCTTATGAAAGGGGGAGTCATCTCCCTTCTGAACTATATCTTATTAATCACTATCTTATTAATCACTGCTGTTTGCCGGAATTATTTCCCAAGAACCTTGGCGAATTTCTTCTTGCCTCTTTTCAATACCCGGCCTTCCGGTCCCAGGTCCTGGAGGGTATAGCTGGTCTTAATATCCGTTACCTTCTCCCCGTCCAGAGATACGCCGCCCTGCTGGACGTTTCTTCTGGCCTCCGAGCGATTGGAAGCAAGCTCAGCCTTAACCAGAAGGCCCAGAATGTCGATGCTGCCGTCTCTTAAGTCGTCCTCTGTGATCTCATAGGTGGGCATGTTAGCTGTCGCTGCTCCTCCGGCAGAGAAAAGAGCCTGGGCTCCTTCTCTGGCCTTCTTTGCTTCCTCTTCTCCATGAACCAGGCCGGTCAGCTCGTAAGCCAGGATGTCTTTGGCCTTATTGAGTTCACTGCCTTCCCACTTATCCATGGCATCAATCTCTTCCAGGGGCAGGAAGGTCAGCATCCGGATGCATTTTAAGACGTCGGCATCGGATACGTTACGCCAGTACTGGTAGAAATCAAAGGGAGAGGTCTTGTTGGGGTCCAGCCAAACAGCGCCGCTCTGGGTCTTGCCCATCTTCTTGCCTTCCGAGTTCAGAAGGAGAGTGATGGTCATGGCATGAGCATCTTCACCAAGTTTCCTTCGGATCAGCTCGGTGCCGGCCAGCATGTTGCTCCACTGGTCATTGCCGCCGAACTGCATGTTGCAGCCGTACTTTCTGTAGAGCTCCAGGAAGTCGTAGGCCTGCATGATCATATAATTGAACTCCAGGAAAGAGAGTCCCTTCTCCATCCTCTGCTTATAGCACTCAGCCCGGAGCATGTTATTTACAGAGAAGCATGCACCCACTTCACGAAGAAGATCGACATAATTCAGATCCAGAAGCCAGTCGGCATTGTTGACCATCATGGCCTTACCGTCAGAGAAGTCGATAAAGCGGCTCATCTGCACCTTAAAGCAATCGATATTGTGTTGAATGGTCTCCTTGGTCATCATCTGCCTCATATCGGTCCGGCCGGAAGGATCGCCGATCATGCCGGTTCCGCCGCCCAGAAGCGCGATGGGCTTGTTGCCGGCCATCTGCAGTCTCTTCATCAGGCACAGCGCCATAAAATGACCGACATGAAGGCTGTCCGCCGTCGGGTCAAAGCCGATATAGAAGGTAGCCTTACCTTCATTTACCATCTTCTTAATCTCTTCCTCATTTGTTACCTGGGCAATCAGACCTCTGGCCACAAGTTCATCATACACTTTCATGGTTCTCTTCCTTCCTTTCATGATTATCATACAATAAAGAAAGCCCGCCCCTAAAGGACGAGCTTAATCGTGGTACCACCTTTATTCACAGCAGGCCCTAACCTTTCTCTTAGCATACCGGCATCATAAGTATACGCCCTATTCACAATCACCTGTCAGCTCCTGCTGCCTTTCCCGGCCTGTAACGGGGCCTGCCGCCGCAGCCTACCGGAAGACGACTCTTTCTTCGTTCGGTGCGGAGCTCCGGAATGTATTCATATAAGCCTGACAGGTCGGTTTCACACCGTCCAACCGCTCTCTGAACCGCCATGGCATATATTACTTGTTTCCTTCACAGCCTTTACATAGTTTAGAATAAAACTGATTCTATCGGATGCATGGTTATTTGTCAAGGTCTCCCTTTCCCATCTACCAGGATAAAGCCCCCGGTATTCCATCGATGATCGAAATAAAGGTTCCTGGCCCGGCCATTCAGACGGGGGAACATATAGTTGATCAAAGCAGACAATCTGTCCCTCTTGAGCCGCTGCTTCTGTCCCGCCCAGTCTCTGGTGGCTGAGTCTGTGAAAATCACCTTGCCCCAGGCGTCAAAGCCCAGCAATATCATGGTATGATAGGAGCCTGCGTACTTTCTGTCATTGATGGAGACAGGGATCCCGTTCTTCCTCCGAACCCGGCTTGTCTCTATAATCACCTGCCTGCCGGAACGAAGATGATCCCGGATCAGCCGGAATGCTTCTCGATCCCGAAAGCCGCCTATGTACCGGTTTAAAACCCCTTCCTCCATCAAGATCCTGGAGATTCCGTAGAGGGTCACCGGCATGCAGTACCGATTATCCTGCAGGTAATTCTTCTCCCAGATCTCAGCCGGAAAATGTCGGCGCTCTACCCTGCAGATGGTGTCTTCCGGTCGAAGATCCTTGTACTCCTCAGGTCTGTAAGCCGCCAGGAGGCTGGTCAGACTGCAGCAGGCGCAGCCATGATGATTCACATAGTCGCTGTATTCCCCGTAAGTCATGGCATTCTGGGCAAAAACCGGGAAAACCATGTCTTCTCCCACCTGATAAGCCTGCGGATCCTCCGTAAAAACCATTTCTATGCAATCGCCGGTCCTCCGGCAGGAAGCAGGTTGAAACTCATTCTTAATCCGCACCCGGACTTCTGCCTCCGACAGAAGCTTGCCGGGGTCATCCGCCATCAGGAACGATCCTTTATCCGGATCCTGATATCTATATATATTGATCTCCGGAAGCGGCATATTCCAGCCCTCCTTCATGGATTAAAACTTAAAGACCGCTACGCCATAAGCCGGCAGATCATAGGCGATGGAGAAGGGCCGGCCGTCACACTCGGACTTGACCGGCTTATAGGTCCTGGGCCGGTCTTTGCCCTCTCCGCCATAGCGGGGATCGTCACTGTTCAAAACCAGCGTGTGCTTGCGTCGGCATGTAGTGCCTACCCGGTAATCCGGCCGGGCCACAGGTGTAAAGTTGCAGACGAAGAGCAGATTATTCTTGCCGTTCTCAGAGTGTCTTACAAAGGAGAAAATACTCCTGTCCCCGTCGTTAGGATTGATCCATTCAAAACCTTCCGGCCAGCAGTCATATTCATAGAGACATTTATTATTCTTATAAAGGTGAAGCAGATCCTTTACATAGTCCTTCATCCACCGGTTCCGGTCTTTGGCCAGAAGGAACCAGTCAAGTTCCCTGGCTTCACTCCACTCCCTGTGCTGGCCGAACTCCTGGCCCATAAAGAGGAGCTTCTTGCCGGGATGGCCGAACATGAAGGCATAACCTACCATCAGGTTGCGGAACTTATCGTCATAGAGACCGGGCATCTTCTCCACCATGGAGCACTTGAGATGAACCACCTCATCGTGGGAAAGTACCAGCATATAATTCTCAGAGTAAGCGTAGGTCATGGCAAAGGTCATCTTATTATGGCTGCCCTTACGGTAGAGAGGATCCAGCTTCATATACTCCAGGAAGTCATGCATCCAGCCCATGTTCCACTTGAGGCTGAAGTCCAGTCCGCCATACTGGGCCTGATCGGTGATCTTGGGCCAGGCAGTGGACTCCTCAGCAATCATGACGACGCCGGGATTGCGGCCCTTTACTACCGTGTTCAGATGCTTGAAGAACTCAATAGCTTCCAGGTTCTCATTGCCGCCGTATTCATTGGCCACCCACTGACCATCTTCCCGGCCGTAATCCAGGTAGAGCATAGATGCAACGGCGTCAACTCTGAGCCCATCCACATGGTATTTCTCTGTCCAGAAAAGAGCATTGGAGATCAGGAAATTCTTAACTTCAGTCTTGCCAAAGTCGAAGACCTTGGTTCCCCAGTCAGGGTGCTCGCCCTTTCTGGGATCTGCATACTCATAGAGGCAAGTTCCATCAAACTCTGCCAGTCCAAAAGCATCCCTGGGGAAATGAGCCGGTACCCAATCCAGGATGACACCGATCTTATTCCGGTGCATATAATTCACAAAAAACTGGAAGTCCTGAGGGGAGCCATGGCGAGAAGTTGGTGCAAAGTAATTGGTTACCTGGTATCCCCAGGAACCGTCAAAAGGATGCTCCGCAATACCCATCAGCTCGATGTGGGTATAGCCCATCTCCTTGACATAGTCAGCCAGCCTAACTGCCAGTTCTCTGTAATTGTAATAGCCGTCCTCATCCTCCTCTGTCACCGGATGTCTCATCCAAGAACCGGGATGGACTTCATAGACCGACATGGCATCCTTGCGTGCACTAAAATGCATCCGATTCTCCATCCATTTCTTATCGGTCCAGCGAAAGCCAGATATATCGGTAACAATCGATGCGTTGTTGGGCCTCTTCTCGGCCTGGAAGGCAAAGGGATCCACCTTCTGGATTTTGTCTCCCTTTTCCGTGGTAATGCAATACTTGTAGATCTGGCCTTCCTTAAAGCCGGGGATAAAAAGCTCATAGATCCCCAGAGGCTCCAACCGGTCCATGGGTGTGGCATCTTCATTCCAGTTATTGAAATCTCCGACGATGTGAACTGCCTCCGCATTAGGAGCCCAAACGGCAAAATAAACTCCCTTCTTCCCATCATGAGTCAGCGGGTGAGCGCCCAGCTTATTATAGATATCATAATGCGTACCTGTTCCGAACAGATACTGGTCGTATTCCGTAACAAAATTATAATCTTTCTGCTCTGCCATTGTTCCCTCCCAAGGATCTTTCTGTGTAGCCCATAAGTTAAAAGATTTATCACGACCAGGGAAATGCCCTTGATCGTAGTTAATAATAATTATAACACAGAAAGGACGATCACGAAACTCGCAATCGCCCTTAAAACTCTTACTCTTGTTCATTATCACTCTTACTCTTGTTCATTATCTCAGCAGATCTCTTTAATCCATCCTTCCGGCGCTTCCAGGTGACCCATCTGAATGCCTGTCAGAGTCTCATACAGCTTCCTGGTAACCGGGCCCATATCCTCCATGCCGCTGGGGAAGAGGATCTCCTTGCCATGGTCGACAATCTTGCCCACCGGAGAGATTACCGCTGCGGTACCACAGAGGCCGCACTCGGCAAAGTCCTTCACCTCGTCAAAGTAGACTTCCCTGTGCTCTACTTCCATATCCAGGTAATGCTCAGCCACATACATGATGGATCGGCGTGTGATGGAAGGAAGGATACTGTCAGACTTCGGCGTAACCAGCTTGCCGTCCCTGGTGATAAAGATAAAGTTAGCCCCTCCGGTCTCTTCTACCTTGGTCCTTGTGCCGGGATCCAGATACATATTCTCATCAAAACCCTTCTTATGGGCGTCAACGATAGCATGGAGACTCATCGCATAATTGAGGCCGGCTTTGATATGGCCGGTACCATGGGGAGCTGCCCGGTCAAAGTCTGAGACACGGATGGTAATAGGCTTTACACCGCCCTTGAAATAAGGACCAACCGGGGTAACAAAAATACGGAACTGGTACTCATCCGCCGGGGCCACACCGATGACAGGATTGGATCCGAACATATAAGGACGGATATACAGGGTTGCGCCGGATCCAAAGGGCGGCACCCATGCAGCGTTAGCCCTGACGGTTTCCACCACATTCTCCACAAAACGGTCTTCCGGATAGACGGGCATCTCCAGCCTTCTTGCAGAATCAGCCATGCGGGCTGCATTCAGATCAGGGCGGAAGCAGACGATCCTGCCATCCTCTGTTGTGTAAGCTTTAAGGCCTTCAAAACAGGTCTGCGCATACTGGAAGACACCGGCACACTCATTCAGAACGATGTTGGCGTCCTCTGTCAGGCAGCCTTCATCCCAGGCTCCGTTTTTATAGTTGGATACAAATCTTTTATCCGTTACCTGATAGCCAAATCCCAGCTCTCCCCAGTTGATATCCTTTTTCTGCATAATCTCAACATCCCTTCATATTATTATTTCATTAATAAATGTCGCATACTCTTTAGCGAACTGTCGTAAGTCATTATAGCACAAGCCATCTGATATTTCCACGAAATGAAAGAAAAAGCCTGAGAACTTTCATTTTGTTCTCAGGCATAAGCATCGCAGATGCGACATACGTGCCTTGCACGGATGGCCTGTGGCTTGATGGGTGGCGGGCCGTGAATATACCTATGAATGCGCCATGCTAATAATTGGTATTATCGGTATTAACGGTATCATTGGCATCCACCGGATCCTCAGTGGGAGGGATATAGGAAGGATCTTCCTCCGGATTATCAGCCGTAGGCTCGATTACGGTCTCCTCGTCCGGAGTCTCATCCGGAATCTCATTCTTCTTGGTGTATACAAGCAGGTATCCACCGCTGCTGCTTGCGCCGCCCCAGTAATTGCTGTTCTTGTACTTCTTGCAGGAGAACATGTAATGAATCAGCTCATTGATCCCTGCCAGCTTAATCCTCTGCCATGAGCCGAAGGAAGACCGGTTCACGGAATCTGCCACAATAACCTTGCCGGTGTCCGTAATTCCAAGCATGGCCATGGTATGATAGCTGTTGGTCCACTTGCTGGATTTCTTGCCTGTAGCCCTGTTTTTCTTGGATACGACGAAAATGACCGGCTGACCGCTCTTAAGGTGACGGACAATGTCATTGCGGGCCGAACTGTCCGAGAAGGCCCGGACATATCTTGTTTCTACTCCATAATATGTAAAAATCTTGGAGATACCATTCAAGCTCAAAGGCAGCTGGTTCTTGTAAGACTTCTTGTAATTATTGGTCCAGGACTTATTGCCGAAGACAAGGGGCTCCACCGACTCAATCATCTGAACCGGCGTCACCTGAATACCTATCATGCCGCCTAAAACGGCAGAAGTTGAACTGGCTGCGCAGCCATGATAGGGCATGAACTTTTTCTTGCCGCTCTTGTTGCTTTTATTAATAGACGACGCCTGGTTGTAAACCGTATAATCCACCTTGCCATAGGCTCCATTGACTGATACGGTAAGACGGGAGGCTTTGGAGCCGGAGAGTTTGGCTTTGCTGGTGACGATATTATTTCCCTTGACATATACGGTACATTTCAATCTGGCACTGCCGCAGGAGCAGGTGATGGTGGCGGTACCACCGGCCACACCATAAACCCGGCCGTCTGAATTAACACTGGCTACGGTATTATTCGATGAAGACCACTTACAGCCGGTTACAGAACCGCTGCGAGTCAGATGATCGCTGCCCCCCTGGTTTAGATCCAAAGAGGTCTTGTCCAGCTTAGCCACGTTGATCTCACAGGTAAAACGCTTTCCTCCTGAAAGGCAGGAGATAAAAGCCTTGCCGGAAGCCTTGGCTGTTACTGTACCGTCGTAAGCAACCTTAGCCACTGAGCTGTTGCTGCTCTTCCAGGCACTTCCACTTCCATTCACCATCTTAAGCTTGTACTTGAGACCCTTGTGCATGGTAATGCGGTTACGGTTAAGCCCCTTAACATATACCCGGCACTTGAACTTCTTTTTACCCACCTTTGCTGTAACTGTGGCGATTCCACCCTTAACTGCTGTAACCTTGCCGGATTGATTTACTGTAATGATCGCTTTGTTGGAGCTCTTCCACTTGACCTTCTTCTTCGTTCCTTTTACCGTCAGCTGCTTTGAAGCGCCCTTGGTCAAATTGATTTTGCTGCCGCTAAGAACAGCCTTGGCCTCAGCCTTACCGCAGGCAGGAAAGACCAGGGCAAATGCGAAAATCATAACAGCCAGTACAATACGTATTCTCTTCCTACTCATCGATACTGTCTCCTCTCCTCTATCGACATCAGGGTTAATCTGACAAAACCCTTCGGGTGCTCGATTACGTTACCGTGCCGTTTCACCTTCACGGACCTAATCGCCTTCTTTAATACCCCTAAGCCACAAATCAGCCAATGTTTTCATGCCATCTTTGTTAGGATGAACCCCGTCAATCGTCTCATACTCCAAGCCATCCTTAGCCATATCCACAACATGAATATTCCGGCTGTCGGCAAGCTTCCGTATAATATCGCTGTAAACACGAGGACTTATCAGTCCATCCATATTAAAAAAGAAGCGCTCTGCGGGATCTACCATTTTCCCGGAAGGAATGGTTCCGCACCAGATCTCCGCTTCCGGCCAGATCTCTTTAAGCCGGTCCAGCATAAGTCCGTAGGCCTGCTCAAATTGATCAGGCATAACACCGTAAGCCCAATCATTGCTGCCTATAAATACCAGGATGCAATCCGGCTTACCATTTTTTCCCAAAGCACGGATACGGTCATAGGATGTAGCGGAAGAACTCATGCCTCCGGCTACAGTACTCCCAGCCAACGAATCGTTAAAGCCCAGTTCTCCGTCCTGAGCCCGGATCACCTGCATCCACCATGTATCTTCCACAGTTTCTATCCCTGTCTCATAACTGTTGTAACGATCAAAGAAAACCGCTTTTGATGGGCTATAACCCTCATATGTACTGATAGAATCTCCCAGGATCGAAATAATCATAATGGATACACTGCCCCTTTCTCTTCAATCCACAAAGGCTCTTCACACGCTTTTTTCATCTCTTATCTACTATGTTACACAATGAAAGCACAGTTTATCTGATTAAAATATTACGAATTTATTATAAACATTTTACGTTTGTCTGTCAAGCAATAGTCATAAAAATTAACGTCCCATGAATACCCGGAATCAATAGCGCTTCCTCTGTATACCCGGTCCCCCATTCCTGGAACATCATTTCAAGAGCATCATTCTTCCTCTTTTTTGGCACACCTTTCTTTTCCATAGATTTATCCATCTATTTCCAAGTCCCTCAAAGGAAGGATTGTAAAATATGTACAGGAGGAAACGACTTATGAATCGCCCATATACATGCCCTGCACAAGAATATATAGGAAGAGCTTCTGCCTATACCATCGGACTGGTCATCCCTTCTTTAGATCCCCTGGTGAAGCAGATGATGGGGATTCCGGACAAGTACGCTTCTATAGGCATCATTTCATCAAGAACCGGTACTGTTACACAGGCTCTGGCAATTGATGATGCCTGCAAGGCTGCTGATACCGACCTGTTAAAATTTGAAATGGCCATTGACGCCGGACGGCAGTGCGGACAAGGTTGTCTATTCGTAATCGGCGGGGCCAGCGTAGAAGATGCCAGAAGAGCGGTTCAGATTGCTCTTGACCGGACGGATTATTGGGTGCATTGTCTTTATGTCAATCATGTCGGCCATATGGAATGCCATGTAACGGCGAATGCCGGCCAGGTACTCCATCAGATTTTCGGTGTCCCCCTAGGCAGACCTATGGGGATTCTTGGCGCTGCACCGGCCGGAATCGGGCTTACCGCAGTGGACCGGGCCATGAAGGAGGCAGCCGTCGATATTGTATGGTATGGCAGTCCTTCCCATAACCTCCTGATGATGAATGAATTCTCCGTAGCGATCACCGGCGACCTGGCTGCCGTAACGAAAGCAATTGACTGCGGCAAAGCTGTCGGATGTGAACTGCTCAACACCTGCGGTATGCCATTGGTTTCTGTGAAGGAAGCAGCCGGGGCCAGTGGCGAAGAATCAGTGCGGAACACTTATACACCGGAAGTATGTCGGAAAAAGACGGATTAAAGACGGATTAATGATATAAGCAAA
>CAMOVS010000016.1 GCA_946627575.1 uncultured Lachnospiraceae bacterium | reverse complement strand
AAGGAAGGAATCGTGGCCGGTCCCAGGACTCTGGAACATATGGTGGACTGTGTGCTTTATTTTGAAGGGGAAAGGAATGCTGTATACCGGATCTTAAGAGGGGTAAAGAACCGGTTCGGATCCACCAATGAAATCGGTGTATTCGAGATGAAGCAGGAGGGACTGATTGAAGTGGATAATCCCTCCAAGGTCATGCTGGACGGGAGGCCGGTGGATGCGGCAGGATCCGTGGTGGTCTGCTCTATGGAAGGCAGCCGGCCCCTCATGATCGAGATCCAGGCCCTGGTGTCTCCCACAAGCTTTAACATACCCAGGAGAACCAGCGTGGGAATCGATTTTAACCGGGTCAATCTTCTCCTTGCCGTCCTTGAAAAGAGGGCCGGCATGCAGCTGGGAGGCTGTGATGCCTACGTAAACCTGGCAGGCGGCATGAAACTGGGGGAGCCGGCCATTGACCTGGGAATTATCAGCGCAGTGATCTCAAGCTATCGCAACCGGCCGGTACCGGAGGATACGCTGATCTTTGGAGAAGTAGGTCTGACCGGGGAAGTCCGGGGAGTCAACTACGTGGAACAGAGACTGGCAGAAGCGATCAAGATGGGATTTCACCGCTGCATTCTTCCGGGGACCAACGCCAGGGCACTTCCTGATGCTTTGGCCGGAAAGATCGGCATTCAGGGTGTATCTAATGTAAGAGAACTGGCTGAAATACTTTTCTAAATTGACAACAAGAATTCATAATTATTCCTGATTGCCAAACATATATCATTATGTTAAAATATCTTCTGTTAATGTGCTTTGCGAATTCAATCCACATGGAGGATCAATATGTTTAATTTTGAGTATGTTAAGAAGGCTGATCCTGAAGTTGCAGCCGCTATGGAGCAGGAGCTTTCCAGGCAGAGGGAGAATCTGGAGCTGATCGCTTCTGAGAACCTGGTTTCTCCAGCCGTGATGGCAGCGATGGGAAGCCATCTTACCAATAAATATGCAGAAGGCTACCCCGGAAAAAGATACTATGGCGGATGCCAGTACGTGGACATCGTAGAAGATCTTGCCAGAGAGAGGGCCAAGGAGCTTTTTGGAGCTGAATATGCCAATGTCCAGCCCCATTCCGGTGCCCAGGCCAACATGGCAGTATTTTTTGCCGTGATGGAGTTAGGGGATACTTATATGGGCATGAACCTGGATCACGGCGGTCACCTGACGCATGGAAGTCCGGTGAATATGTCCGGGAAGAACTATCATTGTGTTCCCTACGGGGTCAATGATGACGGAGTTATTGATTACGATCAGGTAAGGGAGATCGCCCTTTCCTGCAAACCGAAAATGATCATTGCCGGCGCCAGTGCCTATGCAAGGAAGATTGACTTCAAGCGGATGAGAGAGATTGCCGATGAGGTCGGCGCCGTACTCATGGTGGACATGGCACATATAGCCGGGCTTGTTGCGGCCGGACTTCACGAGAGTCCGATTCCTTATGCCCATGTGACCACAACCACAACCCATAAGACCCTGAGAGGGCCCAGAGGAGGCCTGATCCTCAGCAGCGAAGAGGTGAATAAAAAGTACAATTTCAACAAGGCTATTTTCCCCGGGACCCAGGGAGGACCTCTTATGCATGTGATTGCAGGAAAGGCTGTCTGCTTCAAGGAAGCCTTGACTCCCGAGTTCAAAGCCTATCAGCAGCAGATCGTCCGCAATGCCGCGGCTCTGGCAGACGCTCTTATGGAAAGAGGCTTTGATATTGTTTCCGGAGGGACTGACAACCACCTTATGCTGGTTGATTTGCGCAAGATGGATCTGACCGGCAAGGAGATGGAGAAGCTTCTCGATTCGGTCCACATAACTGCCAATAAGAACACGGTACCTAACGACCCCAAATCACCCTTTGTCACTTCGGGTCTTCGTATCGGCACTCCGGCGGTTACCACCAGGGGGCTTAAGGAAGAAGACATGGTTCAGATCGCAGAAGCGATCAAGCTGACCATCATTGACCGTAAGCTGGAAGAGGCTGAGGCGATTGTTAAAGAGCTGACGGATCGTTATCCTATATATCCTGAGATCTAAGATCAGGCGAGATAGTCTTGAAAACTTATTACAGTGTATAATACATAAGAAGAAAGGGGACGGGATCGGATTGCTATGCATCACATCTGCGTTCCTTTTTCTATATGCTCAGGAAAAGTATTTTCAGGAGTTAGTCTATGAAGAAACTCATACTTGCGGAGAAACCATCCGTAGCAAAGAATATAGCCGATGCGACCAAAGCTTCAAGAAAAGATGGATATTTCGAAGGGGACCGCTATATTATAACCTGGGCCTTTGGCCACCTGCTTCAGCTTTATGATGCCGTGGATTATGATCCCAGCATGAAGATCTGGAAAATGGACCGTTTTCCTTTCATACCGGATCATTTTCAATATAAACTTAAGTCGGATCCGTCAAAAAAGAAGACCGATGCCGGGGCGGCCCGTCAGATGAAGATCATAAAAGAGCTTATGGGCCGGGAAGATGTGGAAGGGATCATATCCGCTACGGATGATGACCGGGAAGGCCAGATTATCGCAGACGAAATCATCGGATATCTGCAGCCCGGCAAGCCTGTGGAGCGGATCCTCCTGAATGAATGGACCATAGACGAGGTCAATCGCGGCCTGCAGGAGCTCAAGCCTAACGAGGAGATGAAGTCTCTGCAGGATGCCGGCTTTGGCCGGCAGATTGCCGACTGGCTGATCGGAATCAACCTGACATCGGTGGCGACCTTGAAGTACCGTCTTCCGGGAGGAAAGTCCCCTCTTCTTAATATAGGCCGGGTTCTGATGCCCACGCTCAAGATCATCTATGATCGGGATAAGGAGATCGAGAACTTCAAGGTGACCAGCTACTACCGGCTTAAAGGCATCTTCAAAACCGGTGATAATAAGACACTCGAGGGCTTTTACACTTTGAAGAAGCAGGACAAGTTCGAGAAACCGGAGGAGATAGAAGGACTCAAAGCGATCCAGAAGCTTCTTAAGGATCGACAGGCCAAGGTTATTTCCAGGGATGTAAAGCAGAAGAAGGAATATCCTCCCATGCTCTTCAACCTGTCAGCCCTTCAGGGACAGATCACGGGCAAATACAAGGGCTGGACCTCGGACAAGGTCCTTAAGACTGCCCAGCAGCTTTATGAGAAGAAGCTGATCACTTATCCCAGAACCGCCAGCTCCGTTCTGGATGAGAGCCTTAAGGAAAAGGCTGCCAAGGTGCTGAATGTCCACAAGAAGGGACACCCGTGTGAGGACCAGATTCGCTTCCACACATCCAGGCGGGTCTTTGACAGCAAAAAGGTTGAAAGTCATTCGGCGATCATACCAACTTACGTGCATCCGACCAAGCTGAGCGAAGGGGAACAGATCGTCTATGACGCGGTTCGCAACCGCTTTCTGGCTCAGTTTATGCCCCTGGCCATCTCCGAGGATACGGTTCTGACTTTAAAGCCTCTGGACACCGAGGGAGTTGACGGGGTTTTCATCAGCAAGGGCAAGATTCAGGTGGAAGCCGGCTGGAAGCAGGTGGAAGGAATCGATGCCAGAGAAGTTCTCCTCCCCGATGTGAAGAAGGATGAAATCCTGGATATAGCCGGTACCGACCTGGTTAAAGTGGACAGGAAACCTCCCAAGCCCCATACGGAGAAGACGCTGCTCAAGGTTATGGAAACCTGCGGACGCCGCTATGAAGAGAAGGACCAGGAGGAAATGATGATGGCGATCCTGTCCGGCTTCAGTATCGGTACCCCTGCCACCCGGGCCGAGACCATAAAGAAGCTGAAGACCGCCGGTTATATAAAGACAAAGGGCAAGAGCCTGTCCTGCACGGACCTGGGCCGGAAACTGGTGGAGACCCTGCCGGCCAGGGACCTGTTTGACCTGGAATACACCGGCCGTCTGGAGAAGACTTTGTCGGATATCGAAAAGAAGAAATACTCCAGACATGAGTTCCTTGATATGATTGTTGCCTTTGTCAGAGAATCCGTTGACAAGATCAAAGATGCAAAAGGCTTTGGAGTGGGGACGGAGGGGCAGATTCTTCATAGTGAGCCCGCCGGAATATGCCCCGAGTGCGGGGGAGAAATCCTGGAGAACCGGTCCGCTTTCGGCTGTTCCAACTGGAAGAAAAAAGACTGTAAGTTCGTCATCTGGAAGAAGAACAGGCTGATGGAGGCGATCGGCAAGGAAGTAACCTTCGATATGGTAAAGATCCTCCTGCAATATGGCAAAGTAGGTCTGAAAGACTGCATCAGCAAAAAAAGCGGAAAGCACTTTAACGCCATTGCTTATTATGATAAGGACCCCGAAAAGAACCGCTATGACTGGAGGCTGGAGTTTATTAACGACCGGCAGGGGATTATCCGGGAAAAATGAAGTGCAGATTGACAGATCTTTCAAAATCCTTTACAATATATTAAAATGCCATAAGGCATAATTATTCAGAACACCCATGCCGACTCCGGCTGGATGTGTGATTATTTTAAGGAGGTTAGGACAATGAAAAGCTTGAAGAAAATATTGGCTGCAGCCTTAACCATGGCTCTTGCCGTCAGTGCGGTTGGCTGCGGGGCACCCGGTGGTTCCGGCGGATCCGGCGGATCGGGAGATACCTTGAAGATCGGACTTGCAACACCTCTTACCGGAGCCAGCGCCGAGGACGGCAAGGCGATTCAGGAGGGTGTGAATCTGGCCGTTAAGCAGATCAACGACCAGGGCGGCATCGATGGAAAGACGGTAGAGGTTGTGGCAGAGGATGATAAGGGTGATCCCTCTGAGGCGGCTACAGTAGCCAACAAGCTGGCTCAGGATGAAAGCATTCTGGCTTTGGTCGGTGATTTTAACAGTTCCTGTACTCTGGCAGGTGCACCCATCTACAACGATGCCGGCATCGTCCAGATCAGCCCAGGTTCCTCAGCAGAGGCTGTAACGGATGCAGGTGATTTCACTTTCCGAACCATTACCACTGATGCTGTTCAGGGCAAGTACCTGGCTAAATGGTGTGTTGATGAGCTTGGATATAAGAATATCGCTATTCTTTTTGAAAATGATGATTATGGCAAGGGACTTGCCGATGTAGCCCAGAGGGAGACGGAAGGTCTTGGAGCCAAGGTTGTGGTACGTGAAGCATACGAAGTCAATCAGACTGATTTCAGTACTGTTCTTACCAAGGTAGCAAAGGCGAAGCCCGACGTTCTGATTATCGGAGGCCTTTACAATGAGACAGCCCTGATTGCCAAGCAGAGATCCAAGGCAGGTATCGGCGAGCTTCCCATCATGGGTGTAGATGCTATTTATTCCGATGCTCTGATTGATCTGGGCGGCAAGGCTGTAGAAGGCATCAAGCTGACTTCCTATTTCTCTGACAGTTCCGAAAGCAAGGTTACTCAGGACTTTATTAAGGCCTACACAGATGAGTATGGAAAGGCTCCCGGAACTTATGCTGCCTATGCTTACGACGCAGCGCTGATCATTATGGATGGTATTAAGAATGCCGGAGCAGACCGTGCGGCAATCCGTGACTATATTGCCGGTCTTCAGGACTTTGAGGGCGCTACCGGAACGGCTTCTTTCGACAAGAATGGTGATGTTATCAAAGAGCCTCTCCGCATGGAAATCAAGGATGGAAAGTTCACTGTAGTTGATAAATAAGAATCGGATTGATTACAGTAAGAGCAGAGTGGAGCCGGGCAGGTTCCACTCTGTTTTTGGTCTTATACCTTTGAAAGGAAGAAAACTATGTTTACGCAACAACTGATTAACGGTATTACCGTCGGAGGGATCTATGCCCTGATTGCCCTCGGTTATACCATGGTATACGGCATCCTGAAGATCGTAAACTTTGCTCACGGCGATGTGTTTATGGTGGGCAGCTTCCTGGGTCTTCTTTTTGTCCAGAACGCCGGTATGCCCATCTATATTGCCTACCCGGCGGCTATGCTGGTTACAGCAGCTGTGGGTGTTGTAATCGAGAGAGTGTGCTACAGGCCCATCCGGATCAAAGGGACAGATGCCTTGTCTATCCTTATTGCTGCTTTGGGTGTCTCCATCTTCCTGGAGAACTTTGCCCAGCTGGTCTGGGGAACCGGAACCCACGCTTATGTTCAGGAGATTAAGGAGAAGAATTATGAGTTCGGCAATATCAATCTGTCCAACATCCAGATCGGTGTTATCGTACTTTGCGTTCTTCTCATGGCAGCTCTTTACTTTGTGGTAAACAAGACCAAAATAGGTGTGGCCATGCGGGCTACGTCCCAGAGCATTACCTCGGCCCAGCTGATGGGCATCAATACGGAGATGGTCATTGCCGCGACCTTTGGAGTAGGATCCGCCCTGGCCTGCGTTGCCGGAGTCCTGGTTGGCACCTACTATGATGCGGTTTATCCCCTGGTAGGCTATTCCTACGGTCTTAAGGCTTTTGCTGCGGCTATTTTAGGCGGAATCGGCAGCATTCCCGGTGCCATGCTGGGTGGTTTCCTCATCGGTATCGTGGAGACACTGGGATCGGCCTACATTTCTGCAGGGTACAAGGATGCATTTGCCTTTGGAATTCTGATCCTTGTCCTGATTATCCGGCCATCCGGTCTTCTCGGCAAGAAACATGTGGACAAGGTATAGGAAAGGAGGGTGTATATGCAGAGTATTATTATTGATTTATTTCAGAAACCAGGCCAATATAAAAAAGTCGCCGGTTTCATACTGGTAGCCCTCCTTGCCGCTTTTCCTTATATATACTTTAATAATTATTATCTTCATATTGCTATTCTGGTGGGCATCTTTGTTATTTTGAGCCTGAGTCTTAACCTGATTACCGGATTTACCGGCCAGCTGTGTCTGGGACATGCCGCTTTCTACGGGGTTGGAGCTTATGTGGGCGCGCTCCTGATGAAGAACCTGCAGATGAACTTCTTTCTTGCTCTGATCGTCAGCTTTCTGGTGACCGGACTCTTCGGCCTGCTTCTGGGTATACCTACTCTTAGATTGCGGGGGGACTATCTGGCTATCGTTACTTTGGGATTTGGCGAGATTGTCCGTCTGGTCTTCATCAATTGGGAAGAAGTGACCAACGGCCCTATGGGACTTCGGTCCATACCGGCGCCTTCTATTATGGGATTTGTATTAAAAGAAAGATATATGTTCTATTACCTGATCCTGATCATGGTTCTTCTGGTGCTTTTCCTTATGAACCGGCTCATTAATTCCGGCTTTGGTATGGCCATGCAGACCATCAAGGCCGATGAGATTGCTGCGGAATCCATAGGGATTTATCCGGTAAAATACAAACTGATCGCCTTTATCCTTTCTTCGGGTCTGGCCGGGGTTGCAGGATGCTTCTATGCCTCCTATGTATCCTATATCAGCCCGACCACCTTCGTATACAATACTTCCGTTACCATCCTGGCCATGGTAGTTCTGGGCGGCCTTGGCAGTCTGGCCGGGTCTGTGATCGGTGCCGCCGTTCTGACTCTGATCCCGGAAGTGCTTCGATTCATCAGTGACTACCGTATGCTCCTGTTTGGTGCTCTTATGGTTCTTATGATGATCTTCAAGCCGGAAGGCTTCTGGGGTGTGAGCAAGAGGGTAAAGAATATCTATAAGTTAAAAGCAGGGAGGAGGCATCATGAGCGAGATATTAAGAGCCAATAATGTTTCCATGGTCTTTGGAGGCCTTACCGCGGTGGATAATATCAGCCTGGCCATGGAAGATAATGAGATACTCTCCCTGATCGGTCCGAATGGAGCAGGGAAAACGACTTTCTTTAATATGCTGACCGGCGTCTACAAACCGACCACAGGCAATATCATTTTCATGGATGAAGATATCACCCATCTCAAGGCTCACCAGCGTGTCGCCAAGGGTATATCAAGGACTTTCCAGAATATCCGCCTCTTTAAAGATATGACAGCCTTGGAGAACCTTATGGTAGCTCATCCCCGATGCAATCAGGAGAACCTGGCAAGGGTCCTGCTTGGCGGAAGAAAACTTAAGATGCAGAGACAGGCTATCGTGGAGGAGTGTGAAGAGATTCTGGAGATCGTTGGCCTCAAGGAGAAAGAGGGCGAGCTGGCCACCAACCTGCCCTACGGTAAGCAGCGCCTCCTTGAGATTGGACGAGCCCTGGCTACAGACCCCAAACTGGTTCTTCTTGATGAGCCGGGCGCGGGTATGAATTCTGTAGAGAAGGAAGAACTGACCGCCCTGATCCGGCATATAACAGAAAAAATGGGTAAGAATGTCCTTCTTATAGAACATGATATGAAGTTTGTCATGGGCATTTCCGACCGGATTCTGGTGCTGGATCACGGAGAGCTGATTGCCAATGGCGTACCCCGTGAGATCCAGACCAACCCTCAGGTTATTGAGGCTTATTTGGGCAAGGGAATGATTGATGACGAAGAGGAGTGAAACCGCATGGCTATATTAGAGATTAATGACCTTCAGGTTAATTATGGTGTCATCCCTGCCTTGAAAGGATTAAACTTTTATGTGGATGAAGGGGAGGTTGTCGCCCTGATCGGTTCCAATGGCGCAGGTAAGACCACAACCCTCCATGCCATATCCGGGATCGTGAAGAAGGCAGGAGGTCAGATTATATTTGACGGGACGGATATCACGAACCGGAAAGCCCATAAAATCGTCGGTCTTGGCATATCTCAGGTCCAGGAAGGCCGGGGTGTTTTCGCCGAGCTGACTGTCCTGGAGAATCTTCGTCTAGGCGCTTACCTGAGAAAGAACAAGCATGAGATTCGGGAAGATCTTATGGATGTATTTGAATTGTTTCCCAGGCTGGAAGAACGTAAAAGCCAGCCTGCAGGCACCCTTTCCGGCGGCGAACAGCAGATGCTGGCCATCGGCCGTGCCATGATGGCCAAACCCAGGATGCTCCTTCTCGATGAGCCGTCCATGGGTCTTGCCCCGGTTGTTGTGGAAGATATTTTCCGCAAAATCAAGATGCTGAACAAGCAGAGGCATATGACCATACTTCTGGTAGAACAGAATGCCCAGATGGCCCTGTACGCCTCTCACCGGGCCTATGTTATCGAAACCGGTCAAATCGTGACTACGGGGACATCTGCGGAACTTAAGAATAATGATGAGATCCGTAAAGCTTATCTGGGTCTGTAGGATTAGAAGATGCATTGTAGCTGAAACACTGTGCCTGATGGAGCAGGATCCGGATGGGCATAGTGTTTCTTTTTACCATAACAGTTTGCTTAAAGGAGACCAGTATGCAGCAGGCAGACATACAATTCATAACAGACATGATCACAACACTTGCCGGCATCTCGGAGTCCTGTGCTGCCGGAGTTCAGCGCAGGAGTTATACGGCAGAGTACCGCAAAGGGGTCGATTATGTGAAAGAAAAAATGCTTATGGAAGGTCTTGAGGTTCATGAAGATGCTCTGGGCAACCTTTTTGGCAGATTAGCTCCCGGCGATTCCGGGAACATCAATCTGCCTGCCATTTATTCCGGTTCTCACCTGGACACGGTCAAATGTGCCGGGGCCTATGATGGCATTGCCGGGGTTATCTGTGCCTTAGAAGCAGCCCGGATGATCCAAAGAAGCGGCAAGCCCCTCAGGCATCCCTATATGGTGTTCGGAACCATAGAAGAAGAGGGAACCCGTTTTGGTCAGGTGGTGCTGGGCAGTAAATTCATGGCAGGAGTCTTCGATGAAAGTGCGCTTGACCTCTTTCAGGATCCTGAGACGGGACGGACCTTCCGCCAGGTTCTTGATGATTATCAGGCTCTGTCCCAACCGGAAAGGAGAAGGCCGGAGGAAGATATTTCAGCTTCCTGCCAGGACAGGAGTTTAGAGGAGGAAAGCCAGACTCTGACTATAAAAGAAAGCCGGTTAAACCCTGAAAAAGTTAAGGCCTTTGTTGAACTCCACGGAGAACAGGGGGCAGTCCTGGAGCATGAAAACTGTGATATCGGAGTGGTGAACTGTGTAGCAGGCATTATCTGGATGGAAATTACGATCTCCGGCATGGCCGGCCACAGCGGGACAGTCCCCATGAAGCTGCGCAGGGATGCCGGCGTTGCCGGAGCGGAGATGATCCTTGACCTGAATCATTATGTAACCGACAATTATTCCGGGCGGGCGACTTTGACCGCCGGCAGATTTCTTTTAGATCCCGGCAGTGCCAACTGCATACCCGGCAAGTCTACCTTCTCTCTGGATATCCGGTCCGGCGACCGGGAGATCCTAAGAAGGATCAGCACAAGGGTAGAGGAATGTGCCGCCCGGATCCGGGCGCGAGGATACGGCGTGGATATTAATATTCTGAGTCAGAGGGATCCGATTATCTTTGATGAGTCTATTCGGGGTATGATCGGGGAGAGTGCAGACAAAAGAGGCCTGTCTTACAGACCCATTGATAGCGGGGCAGGTCATGATTCCATGGTTTTCGCCGCCATGAGACCTACGGGTATGATCTTCCTGCCCAACAGGGACGGCCTCAGCCACCATCCCGATGAATACATCAGTCCTGAGAATCTTAAAAAGGGAGCGGAAGTTCTCTATGATACCATCAGGAGGATCGATGAGACAGAGGATATGTAATCAAAGAAATATAAAGTGATAGGAATTCTGATGATGCTTTGAAGCCGGTCCGATAAGGATACAGGTCTGCAGCCAAGCAGTTTCAAGGGAATCATCAAGATTATTCCGCAGAAATGATACAGTACAGAAAGAGCAGGGTATATCATGGAAAAGAAAGATAAGAATCTTGAGATGCAGCAGGTAGATATGTATGTCCTTTTTGCAAGAATGTTTGCACATATTACCAGGGAAGTGGAGAAGACGTGCGGACAGGAGGGTATAAAAGCTGTCCGTGAAGGCGTTCGCCAGTTTGGCCTGGAGAGAGGAAGGGATATAGCCAGGAGAGCAAAGGAACTGGGACATGAGATTAGCCCGGAGTTCTACCTTTCCAGCTATGACATGGGCAGGAGCGACTATTTTACCAGTGAGGATTCCATCAGCAGCGACCTGGTTGAACAGCTTTTTACGGATTGTGTCTTTGCCAATACCTGGACTCAGGACGGGACACA
>CAMOVS010000015.1 GCA_946627575.1 uncultured Lachnospiraceae bacterium | reverse complement strand
CCGCAGCACTCAGAGCATCATAATGGTGGCAGGACTTAGAATAAACAGGAGCTTTTCGCTATGCTGCATTTGCCAGTTTTTGATACCTGTAATCGTTGGACGGTGCCAGACGAAAGCTCCGTCACTAAATCATTTCTTTGCCTCACCAAACCCCAATTCAGATCAAGGCCGGTTTCTTTTAGCCCTTTTAGCCGCCATTCCTTCATTCCCCATCTTTCTTTTGACTTTCTATTGCGCCCGGACAACTGATACAATTGCCCGTACAGCCGGCACATCCGTATCCGCAGCCGCCCTTTCTGCGATTTCTCCAGATCGATCGGACAGCCAGGAATATGATTACAGCAAGGATCAGTATAACGATTATATTGCTTAGGATCGGGGGCATGGGATTCACCTCCTGCTTTGTGCTGTCGTCGGGTTATTAGTAATTGAAGAAGGCTTCCTGACATGGATAGCCTGCTTGTGACAGGAAGCAATGCACTTTCCGCAGCGAATACATTCCGGGGAATTGGGATTGACACTGGGGTCAACATCCATGGGACATACTTTGCTGCACTTTCCGCAGCTTTCACAGGAATTCCTGTCGGTTTCCAACCTGATAAAGCTGATTTTATTAAAGAATCCGTAAAATGCTCCAAGAGGGCACAGTATTTTACAGAAGAATCTGGATATCATCAGACAGCCTGCTATGGTGAGAAAGGCTATGATGATTTTGAAGGCCATGACTCCTCCTGCCATTTTTCTGAGATTCTGGTTGGTCAGGAGCAGGGGGATGCCTCCTTCTATCGTTCCTGCAGGACATATATATTTGCAGAAATACGGGTTGCCCATGCCTGTGGCATTTGTTATCAGAACCGGCAGCATCAGCACGACGATCAGCAGCATGCCGTATTTTATATACTTAAGCCAGCCTGGCAGCTTCCTTTTGCATTTGGGAAAAGGGATTTTGTAGATGAGTTCCTGCAGGAGTCCAAAGGGGCAGAGGAAGCCGCATACTGCTCTTCCAAAAAGAATACCAAAGGCGCATAGACTTCCCACAATGTAGAAACTCCAGCTAAAATCCATGGATCCGTTTACCGCCTGCATTGCTCCTATAGGGCAGGCAAAACGGGCGGCCGGACAGGAGTAGCAATTGAGGCCGGGATTGCAAAACCGTTTCCATGAGCCTTTGTAGATGTTTCCGGATCCCATCTTATTGATGTAGGGATTGGATAGGACAAAGGCGATGAACTGTATGATTTTTCTTTTAAAAGAAGATTTGATGTTCATGACTTCTATTTTCCCAGACCTATGCACTCAAAGCAGATCGAAGCAGCCTTGTTCATCACAATGCTAACCTCACCTCTGAAGATCCCGTAAGTAATCATAGCCGCTGCTGAAAGAATCACAAGGATCCTTATTACCATGATCGTTTTCCCCTTCATCGCAAGCTCTCCACTGTTTTCTTATAACCTTCCACATCTGCCCCAATCATTTCACTGCATAGACACTTTCCCTCAGAGTCCACAAAGAAAGTCGTAGGAACTCCCACCATATTTTCCAGAACATGATTAAACTGATTGCCGGCTATGATATTGGTATAATTCACTCCGGTTTTTTCAACCAGTTTTTTCGCTGTCTGATATTCCCTCTCGCCCGGACCGGCTACATCCACAATGATACCTATGATCTGAACACCTTCCGGAAGATTCTGGTTCCACTCGGCAAGATCCGGCATCTCATCGATGCATGGTCCACAGTATGTTCCCCAGAAGTTGACAACCGTGATGTCAGCTTGGGCAAAGATCGACTCATCGACTTCATTTCCTTGAAGATCCACCGAATGAAATTTAGGCATCTGCTCTACGGCGGCTGCAGGCTTTTCATCGATACCTTCGGATGTGCTGCTCTGGGATGTCTGATCTTCGGCATTACTACATGCACTCATTATAAGCAGTATGAAAAGCAACAGACATAAAGTGCTGGATTTGATAAATCTTTTCATCATATACAACCTCCTTGCCATCATTTTTGGCAGCTCTTTTGTAAATAAATTAATAGTATCATTCCCGCATAAAGAATGCAATGATATGCAGGCATATCATGAAAATCGACCTTTTGACTCTGATATCATATCATTCATATTACAAAAGGAAAGCTGATTTTTAACCATTTATTTTCAAGCATTATTTTCAAGAATTAATTGAAAAAACACAATCAATAAGGAGGGCGTGCATTAATTGACTTTGCAGTTAGTCTATGCTAATATTATTTTTGTGTTAGATAAATCTAACGAAAGGAAGTGCTTTATAGTAATGATTAGACGAAATAAACTTTTGTTACCTATAATAATCGCCGTCCTGCTTTTGGTCTTCCCTTTTTCTGTTAAGGCGGATTCGTATTATGCAACATGGGATGAGTATGCCAAAGCCAAAGGACTGTCTTCCAGCCACAGCTATAATGATGTGGTTGACGGGGTCGAGGCGGTTATGGATACCGCTCTGGCAACCTACAAAAGCGGAGATGCGGATACGGCTTTGAAGCAGGTGGCCGAGGCCAAGAACAATTACTGGGGCGGATCCGGCATGAAGATTGACATGCAGAAGAATCTGCCTTCCGCCAACAAGAAGACTGCTGAAGCAGATTTCGCTTCCTGCAACAGCATTATAAAAACCGGCGGAAAGTACGATGAACTGTCTACCGCCAAAGACGTGCTGATTGCGGATCTGCGCCTGTCGGCTAATAAACTGGACGGCGTGGAAGAGGAAGTTGAAGTATCCGAAGAGAAGGATACCGCAGCCACAGAGCTTTTCTCCAAGAAGTATTATCCGACCTGGGAAGAGTATTCCAAGGATGCGGGCCTTGAGTCCGACTGGACCTGGAATGATGTGGCCGACGCCATGTCTGAGGTTTTTAGGGCAGCGAAGGACAGGTATGCGGAGGGCGATGCCAAGGCAGCCTACGATTGTGTGAATAATGGTTACTACGGATATTACGAGACCACCGGATTTGAGCGGAATGCCATGGGCTATATCTCAGGAGCCCGCAAATCGGAGGTGGAGCTGCAGTTCTCTGCATGCAAGTCTGCCAGCAAAGGAAATTCGGCAGAGGAGTTCAACAAGCAGGTTGATATTCTTCGGACCATGATCCGTACGGATGCCAATAAGCTTGACGGAGTAGATGAGAATGGCAATTCAACCGGTACTACCCGGTCGGCAGGTCTTGCTACCTTTATTGCCTGCTTCGGCATTATCCTTCGTGAAGGTTTTGAGGCGATCCTGGTTGTGGGAGCGATTATCGCATATCTGCTTAAGACCACGGAGAAGTCCGAGGAAGAGAGAAAACGTCAGCTGAGGCCGGTTTATATCGGTTCGGTTCTGGGTATTATCCTGAGCTTTGTATCAGCCTGGCTCCTTAATCAGCTCAAGCTGGCCAACAGTGCTTCCCAGGAAGTGATCGAAGGGGTTACGGCCCTGGTTGCCGTGGTGGTCCTCTTCTATGTCAGCAACTGGATGGTATCCAAGTCAGAGGCGGAAGCCTGGGATGCTTACATAAAGAGCAAGGTAGGCGAGGCCACGGAAAAAGGTTCAAGCTTTGCGCTGGCCTTTACCGCTTTCCTGGCTGTATATCGAGAGGGAGCGGAAGTGGTGCTGTTCTATCAGCCTCTTCTGTCCGGCAATAACATCAATATGGTCTGGGCCGGCTTTGCTGTTGGCTGCGTATGCCTGGTGGCAGTCTATCTGGCGATTCATTTTATGTCTGTCAGATTACCTCTCAAGCCCTTTTTCCTGGCAACCAGTATTCTTATGGCCATCATGTCCATTTCTTTCCTGGGCGGCGGCATCAAGGAGCTGATCGAGGGAGATGTCATTTCCATGACTTCCCCGGCCTGGGTTTCCTGGATTCCTTCCAATTCCGTTATGGAAGTTCTTGGAATCTACCCCTGCGTTGAGACGGTAGTCCCACAGCTGATCCTGCTGGCTATCACGATTGCTACTTTTGTCTACTGGATGAAGAAGAACCGGAAGCTGAAGGAGGAGATGGCAGCGGCTGAATCCTGACAATTCATTGGTATGATAAGGAAGTTTTCCTTTCATAAATATACACTATTAATTCTAACATAAGGAGGAAGAAAGATGAGAAAGAAAGTATTGGCATTACTTCTCGCTGGTTCCATGGTAGTGGCATCGCTTGCTGCATGCGGTTCCAACGCTGACAGCGGTGCAACCAAAGAGGATGCATCTGCAGGGGAAAATGTAACTGCTAAAGTAGAAGAAGATGCAGCTGCCGGAGATGCCGGTTTTGTTGAGAATCCTATTTTTGAGGATGAGAAGGTTGATTTCATGAACCTGTCCGCTGTATGGTTCCAGGCCGTTCCCATGGAGAACGAGACCATGAACTACAGTGCTGAGGATGCTGATATCCATATCGAAGCTGATATCTCCGCCCTGGAAAATGATCTGGGCTATGGTGTCGGTGACTGGGTTCCTTACCTGACTGTTGATTACAAGATTGACACAACTGACGGAAAAGAAGTTGTAGCTGGTACATTTATGGAAATGGCTGCTTCTGATGGTCCTCACTATGGAGCCAACATCAAGCTTGATCCCGGTACATACAACCTGACTATCACCATCCACAGCCCCGGCGAGAACGGATACCTGATTCACTCCGATTCCGAGACCGGTCCTGGCGGATCTCTTGCAAGTCATTTCAAGGATGGCCCCATGTCCTACACATTCGAAGGCTGGGAGTTTGCAGGTCTTGAATAATTTTTAATAATTATTATTGAAAGATGTTTATCATTAAAGAAACGTGGTGCTCCGGATATCCGGCGCACCACTTTCGTGCGTTTTTTTTATGGATTTTCTAATTAAGAATCTTATGGAGGCTTATCATGCTTTCTTATTTGGTTTTAACAACTAGAGCCCTTGTTATGGGAGCTCTTCTGTGCGGCATGATCCATGGCTATACCAGGATAGCGGGGAAGAAGGGAGAGAAAAGGATTGTGTGGATCCTGGCTCTATTGGGTCTGGTATGTTCCTTGCTGATTGCCTGGATCAGAAACACCACCAGCCTCATTGATACCGCTATTCTGAATGGCTGGGTCTACCTGCTTTCGCTGCTTGCTTTTGTCGTCTTTCTCATAACAAGCCTTAAACCTTTCCGTAACAAAGAAAAGAGTGTTGTCCGAAGGATTTCCTGGATCGCTCTGGGCCTGTTGTATTTTACTATTATTGTTTATGCGGCACCTACGGTCTGGGCTTACCCCTATCAGGAGCTGATGGCGGAGAAGACCATCATTTCTACGGAATATCTGATGAACATGATCGGTGTTACGGTAGGTCTGGTCCTCTGCCTTCTTGTTTTTCTGGCAGCTGAAAAGTGCCTTATGCGCTTTAGCCCGAACGGCATTCTGCCGGTATTGAAACTGGAGCTGCTTTTTAATGCTATGCTGAGGCTGGCAGGCCTTTTCTCCGTCCTTCTTCAGAAGAGAATTGTCCTGTCCAACCACACCATGTTCACTTATTCGGTATTTGCCAAGACTCATACGGATTGGTTTATCTATCTTGCTTTGGTGCCGCTTGGCCTGGCTGCTATCCTTCTGTGGACCCGCAGTTTCCGGCAGAAAGAACCTTACCGGAATCCGGCAGAACACCGGCAGATTCGAGCCAAATGGAGAAATATCCGGCGCTGGGCTTCGACGGCAGTTGTCGTTTGTCTGTTGGCAGTCAGCACTATGACCGTGGTGGAAGCCATGAGTAAGACAGATACCACCCTGTCTCCGATCGAAGAGGCGACGAAGGTGGATGATAAAAATGTATATGTTTCCTTTGACCTGGTAGCTGACGGACATCTGCACCGGTTTGCTTATGAGACCGAAAATGGCGTGTCAATTCGTTTTATCGTTATCAAAAAACCCAATTCTTCATCCTATGGAGTGGGTCTTGATGCTTGTGATGTGTGCGGAGAGACCGGATATTACGAGAGGGACGGGCAGGTCGTCTGCAATCTCTGTGATGTCGTTATGAATATCTCTACTATTGGATTTAAGGGTGGATGCAATCCCATCGTGATTCCCTATGAGGTCAACAGCGGGCAGATTATTGTACCCATCGAAGGGCTTAAGGAATACGAATCGGAATTTAAATAAATGGAAGGAATGGAAGTGTCATGTTTATTAGAATGATAGCCAAAGCCTTCATACGGCAATGGAAAAAGATGACAATGATTGCTTTTACAATCGCCCTGGGCGCCTCTCTTGCCACTGCCATGCTTTCAGTCATGATGGATGTGGAAGACAAGGTAAACCAGGAGCTGAAGGCCTACGGTGCCAACATTACTGTAGTGCCCAAGGAAGCTTCCGTTGTCAATGAGCTTTATGATGTTGGCGAGGAGAATGTGTCCGGAAGCTATCTTTCCGAGGATGAGCTGGGCAAGATCAAGACTATATTCTGGGCCTTCAACATCGTAGACTATACCCCTTTCCTGAACGTGGAGGCTAAGTTGAATGATGGCAGCCCCGTGACCGTCAGCGGAACATGGTTCAACCATCATATGAAGCTCCCCACCGGGGAGGAGCTGGATGCCGGCATTGCTTCCCTGCGGAGCTGGTGGGAAATCAAGGATGGCAACTGGATTGATGAACAGGGGAAAGACAAGAAAGATGTTGCAATGATAGGTCGGGCTTTGGCTGAGGAAGAGGGAATCGGCGTGGGAGATAAGATCCGGCTCGCCGGTAACCGGAACAGCAAGCAGCTTACTGTGGCGGGCATCTATGATGCCGGCGGTGAGGAAGATGACCAGATCTTTGTTACCCTTGATACTGCCCAGGCTCTTGGAGGATTGGAGGGAAAGGTAGACAGCATCGAGGTGTCTGCCCTCACAACACCGGACAACGACCTGGCAAGAAAGGCTGCCAAGGATCCGGGTTCTCTCTCAGTAGCTCAATATGAAACCTGGTACTGCACAGCCTACGTTAGCTCCATCTGCTATCAGATTGAAGAAGTGATTACAGATTCGGTTGCTTCTCCCGTACGGCAGGTAGCGGACTCTGAGGGACAGATTCTTGAGAAGATGAAGCTCCTCATGATTCTGATCACTTTCCTGGCTATGATCGGAGCAGCACTGGGTATCTCCAATCTGGTTACGGCTTCCGTCATGGAGCGGTCCCAGGAGATCGGCCTGATGAAGGCCATAGGAGCTCACAATCCTGCCATCACGGGCCTCGTGATTACGGAGATCCTATGTACGGCCCTCATTGGAGGCCTTATTGGCTTTTTTGCAGGTCAGGGATTTGCCCAGGTGATCGGTCATACGGTATTTGGCTCGGCGATCTCCATGAGGCCTATGGTAATCCCTCTGGTTGCAGTTCTGGTAACGGTGGTCACCTTGATCGGATGTATTCCCGCTGTACGTATGCTGCTGAACTTAAGACCCACTGAAGTATTACATGGAAGATAAGAAAAATAGTAATAGGAGCCGATTACGCCCGTGCAGGTGAAATGGCACGGCGGCGGAATCGGGCATCCGAAATGATTAGTCAGATAATAACTAGCGTTATTAGAGGAGCGAAGCATTGAAAAAGAGACAGATGTATATGCGGATGGTCACAGCGTCGCTTCTGAGGCGTCGTTCAAGGATGGTGATCGCTTTGCTGGCGATTGCCATAGGAGCGACGATTCTTTCGGGCCTTGTGACGATCTATGTGGATGTGCCGCGACAGCTGAGCCAGCAGTTCAGAAGCTACGGCGCCAATATGATTATTACCTCATCAGGGGAAGGATTTACCCAGGAGGATGTCGATAAAGCGGTGTCGCTGATCCCCAAAGACCAGTTGGTAGGCGTGACTCCCTACCGCTATGACACCGTGAGGATTAATGACCGGCCGGTCATGGCAGCCGCCATGAGCATGGAAGAGGCGCAGAAGACCAGTCCCTTCTGGTCCGTGGAAGGGCGCTGGCCATCTGCTGAAAAGGAAATAATGGTCGGAGAAAGCGTCGCAGAAACCTATAACCTTAAAGAGGGAAAGAGGGTTACCTGCACTTATGCTCCGGAAGCGGACAAAACCGATAAAAAGAAGGAATCCAAGCAGGAAGAAGAGGATATCGTGCCCGATAATTTTATAGATTTTACGGTGACAGGCATCCTAAGTACCGGAGGGAAAGAAGAGGATTATGTCTATATGGGTCTGAAGGACATGGAGAACCTGACCGGAAGCCCTACGGTATTTGATATCTGTGAGCTTTCGGTATCCGCCGAATCCAAACAGCTTTCTTCCTATGCGGATTCCATTACAGGAAAGTCTGATATGATGTCAGCAAGACTGGTTAAGAGGGTTACGGAATCTGAGACCAAGGTCTTTTCCAAACTTCAGTCCCTGGTGCTCCTGGTTACCATCATTGTCCTGGCTTTGACCATGATCAGTGTGGCCACCACCATGACAGCGGTCGTAGCAGAACGAAGGATGGAAATCGGTCTTCGTAAGGCCCTGGGAGCCAGCAATCAGAGTATTGTTGCGGAGTTTATGGGAGAAGGTCTGGTGCTGGGCGCTGTGGGCGGAGCCGTAGGAGCCGTGTTCGGTTTTCTTTTTGCCCAGGCGGTTTCCGTCAATGTCTTTAACAGCTCGATTACTTTTATGCCCTGGCTTCTTCCGCTGACCATTATAGCATCGGTTATTGTGACAGGAATCGCCTGTCTGCTTCCGATTCGAAGCGCCACGGACATTGACCCGGCACTTGTACTGAAAGGAGAGTAGCAGTGAGCCTTCTGGAATTAAAAAATGTATCCAAGATCTATGGAAATCTGCATGCCCTGGATCATATTAATCTTAAAGTGGAAAAAGGAGAATGGCTGGCGATCATGGGCCCTTCGGGATCCGGAAAGAGCACGACCATGAATATCATCGGAGCTTTGGATAAAGCTTCAGAGGGCGAGGTTCTTTTGGATGGCGTGGATATCGCAAAAAAGAGCGCCCGCGAGCTTACCAATATCCGGCGGGACAAGATCGGTCTGATCTTCCAGCAGTTTCACCTGGTCAGCTACCTGACCGCAGTGGAGAACGTGATGCTGGCCCAGTATTATCATTCTGTGCCGGATGAGAAAGAAGCTATGGAGGCGCTGGAACGAGTCGGTCTGGCCGACCGGGCCAAGCATTATCCCAGCCAGCTTTCCGGTGGAGAACAGCAGCGTGTGTGCGTGGCAAGGGCTCTGATTAATTATCCAGAGATCATTCTGGCGGATGAACCTACCGGCAACCTGGATGAAGCCAACGAGGAGATTGTAGTTGAACTGTTCCGCAAGCTTCACGAGGAAGGAACCACCCTGGTGGTGGTAACCCATAACCCTGAGGTGGCTGAAGTGGCCCAGCGGACCGTGGTTCTGAGGAACGGCAAGATCGACCATGAAAGCATCAATGAGAATTTCACAGGCCGGATCAAGCATATTACACTGCAGTAGTTAAGATGCGATCAAGGTCAAAAGGCTGATTCTTGCGATATGCTCGCATAATGGTGAAAGATTGACCTTTAGATCATACGATGGTGACATTATTAAAATAAGGAGGAGGGGCATAATGAGAAAGTGGATGGGTATGACCTTAACTTTCGCACTCTGCGCAGGCCTGCTGGCAGGCTGCGGCGGTGGAAGTAAGTCCTATAAAGATGGAACTTATGAAGGCAAGAGCTCTGTCTACGAGAGTGAAGACGGGAGCGATGATGGCAATGGTTACGGCGTAGTGAACCTTACCATCAAGGACGGATCCATCACAGAATGTACTTATAAGACCTACGAGGTAGACGGCACCTTTAAGGATGAAGAGTATGGAAAAGAAGATGGACGGATCGCCAACAAAGACTATTATAATAAGGCGCAGAAAGCCAACGCGGCCAGAGACGAGTATGCTTCCATGCTGGTGCAGAACGGGCAGCTTGACGGCATCGATGCCATCAGCGGAGCTACCATCAATTATGACGAATTCGTCGAAGCTGTGAATAATGCACTGAAGGAAGCGGAAGAATGAGAATGATTCGCCACATAATCGTGGTGGCGGTTCTTCTTGCCCTGCTGGCGGGGATTCCTGCCCTGGCGACAGGTTATCCTCAGAGACTGGCATCCGGGGCGGATGCCATCTCTTCTGCCACAGTGGTTCTGGACCAGCCATCCGGGGCTTACGTTGTCCTGATTAACCGGGATAGACATAAGAATAATGAGAACCTGAAGGTCTGGGAGGAATTCTTTTCGGGTAAGGAGATATCCTTTCTTTTTGAAGACATCTCCTGTGTAACAGCAGATACAGACCCTGCCGGACTGGAGCTTGCCAGGAGCTTCCAAAGCCGGCTGCCGGAGAACCAGATGGCCCTTCGGACCGAGAATATTACCCTGATGTTGTCTAAGCTGGATTACGGATATTTTGATGTCATCCTCATGTCCAGAGAGATCTACGAAGCTTATCTGCCTGATGATATGAAAGGCAGGAGCCATGTGCTTGTGGTGCGATCGGAGGGATTATGAGAAGGGCCAATGCAATCATTACAAGCTTGATTATGATTCTCTTCCTCATTCATATGATATGGGGATCCCTGGAGCTTGCCGGGATGACTCCCGGAGGCAATAGCTTATTTACAAAACTGTCCTATCTTATGGTAGGACTTATTGTCGTTCATATGCTTATCTCCCTGAAGCTGACATGGGATACTCTTCGTGCCCGGAAGGCGGCCGGTGTATCCTACAGGAAGGCCAACCGGCTCTTCTGGGTACGGCGGATCAGCGGCATGGCCCTTATGGTATTCATCGCCCTGCATGTGGTGGCTTTTCGCGGCCGGCAGACGGCAGAGGGCTATCGGCTTCAGCTCTTTAACGGGGGGAGACTGGCCGTACAGCTTCTCATGGTGGCGGCTCTTATGGTTCATCTGCTAACCAATATAGGTCCCCTCAAGATCGCCCTGGGCATAGAGGACCATAAAGGGCTTCGAGTGGACATCCTTCTGACTTTGTCCATTCTTCTCTTTCTGGCGGCCACCGCCTTTGTGATTTATTATCTGCGCTGGCAGATGGTCTGAACTGCCGGAAAAGAATCACGATGATCCGGAGGGCAAACAGATGAAGAAAGGAAAAGGGCGGTGGATTGTCCTTCTGGCAGCTATTCTTGGTACAGGTATACTGATTATGTTCCTTTATCAGAGATTTTCTCGGGATCTGGGACAGGTTACCAATGCAGATGAGATCTCGGAAGCCATTCGGGGGG
>CAMOVS010000014.1 GCA_946627575.1 uncultured Lachnospiraceae bacterium | reverse complement strand
CAAGCATATCCACCAGGATGGCATCCCGGTCATAGGGAGCCAAGGTCAGGGTCTCAAAGCAAAGGAAATTGCCGAACCCATTGGTCCGGTCCTTCCGGCAGACAATCAGATTCTCAATACGGACACCGAACTTTCCCTCCAGCTAGAGGCCCGGCTCATCCGATGTGATCATCCCCTCTTCCAGAACGCACTGGGATCTGCCCTGGGGTGAAGACCGGTAGCGGAATCCATTGGGATCTTCGTGAACACCCAGAAGGTAACCCACGCCATGTCCGGTTCCATGATTGTAATCCATGTTCCTGTCCCAGAGAGGAGTCCTTGCCAGGGCATCCAGGGTCTGCCCGGTAGATCCATGCAGGAAGCGGGCCGCTGCCAGGTCGACATGACCGCGAAGCACCAAAGTATAGGCTTCCTTCTCCTCCCGGGTCAGTTCTCCCAGAGAAATGGTTCGGGTTACGTCCGTGCTTCCTTCCAGATAATGGCCGCCGGTATCTGCAAGAACAAAGCCACGGCCTTCAAGAGGAATATCCGTCTCCTCTGTGGCACTGTAATGGCAGATGGCTGCATGTGCTCCATAGGCAACAATCGGATCAAAACTGTCTTCTACAAAGTGTTCCTGATCCCGACGCAGCCTGCAGACCTTATCGGCTGCTGTCATCTCCGTGATTTCCCCGATGGTTCCGGATGCGGCGTGCTTCTTCAGCCAGTAAATAAAGCGGGTCAGGGCAACGCCATCCTTGATGTGGGCAAGCCTTTCATTCTCCACCTCCACAGGGTTCTTCACGGCTTTGCGGATCAGGGTGGGATTCTCGCCTTCGATCTTTCTTACAGTATCCGGAATCGCCTGAACCAGGGCATCGCTGGTCATCCTGGGATCATAGTAAATCCCTGATCCCTCCTCAAGCCCTTCCAGGTCATTAAAAATCTCTTCATAGGGCCGGATGGTCACGCCATCTCTCTCCATCTCTTCGCGGACCGGATCGGAAAGACAATCCTGGACATACCAGATCACCTTGTCCTGAGACAGGAGAAGATAGGACAGGACCACCGGCGTACATGCCACGTCATTGCCGCGGACATTCAGGAGCCAGCATATGTCACACAGGGAAGCCAGCAGCAGACTTCCAGCCTTTTTCGCCGTGATATCAGCCCGGATCTGCCGGATCTTGTCTTTGCGGGACTGACCGGCATAGGCCAGATCAAGAATCCAGGGCATTTCCCTGGACATGGCCGGCCGGCCGGCCCAGATCTGTCCCGCCAGGTCCTTATCAGACCGGATGGAAGCCTTACGGTTCAGAGCGATCTGCCGGAAAAGCCTGGCCTGAAAAGCCATCACGCACCGTCCGTCAAAACCCAGTGTCATACCAGGGCCAAGGACTCTCTGCAGATAAGCGCTGAGGGTCGGCACCCCCGGCTCCCCCATTTTCATCAGCCGGATCCCGCTTCCCTCAAGCTGGCCGGCGGCCTGGATAAAATACCGGCCATCTGTCCACAGACAGGCATCCTCCGCAGATACCAGCAAGGTACCAGCCGATCCAGTAAAACCGGACACGTACTCCCGGCATTTAAAATAATCTCCTACATATTCCGACCCATGAAAGTCACTGGTAGGAATCAGATATACATCGATCCCCTCTTCTTTCATAAGTTTTCTAAGTTCTGTTACTTGTTCTCTCATCAGACATTCCCCTTAATTCCATTTTTATTCTATCATAGCATAATCAAAGACGGTTCTCAATCGGCCTGTTCATAAAAGGGCCAACCGGGGACAATCCTCAATCAGCCTTCAGCCCCAGGTCTATAAAGGCATGAACCAGGTCCGGGATCTGCTTTCGGTAGATTCTCCCTGAGAAAGCCTCGTGGGGAAGGGAGATAAATTCAGCCTTCCCCGGACAGATGGGCTGGTAAAGAGGATCCGCTATGATCCTGGTATAAGGCCGGAGGGCTTCCTCCAGGGCTGCCTCCCCCTGAATCATACGGCAGGAAATCCCTCCTGCTCCTATCTTCTTCATCCCCTGCTTGGACTCCCCGGCCATCTCCTCTCCACAATCCCGGACATTCAGGGCCTCTTTAGCCCAGTCCAGGATCTCGGGATCGGTTTCCAGAGGGCTGATCACCTCCGGACGGATGCCTGTCCTCATATATATGGCGCAGGCAAGGGAAATGCTTGTAACCGGCTCACCGATAACGACCCATGATCCCCTGTCGGAATGATCTGTATTAAGATTCGAATCCTGCAGGTCGGACTTTTCTTTATCATAGAACTCACTATCATAGAACTCACCATCATAGAGCTCACCGCCATAAAGATCATCCGAAGGGGAATCTTCTGCCTGATCAGAATCCGCTCCGGACAAGCTGCTCATCTCCCGGTCCAGAATCCGGCCATAGTCTTCCACCGGAAAGCCGAGAACATAGGGTATGCCGAACCTTTTCTCCATCACTCTTGCGGCGGGCAGGCCCACACCGGATATAACCAGGTTCAGGTCCGCTTCCCCGGCAGTCCGGATGGCATCCGGGCCCGAGCCCATGGCCAGACAGGACCGGACCCGGTATCCCCGGCGATCCAGCCAGTCTTTAAGAGAATCCATGGTCTGCCCTATGGAAAAATCAAGGGGCGTCGCCCCCAGAATATTGACCCAGGGGCCCTTCTCAAGAGACAGGCCCTCTTTTTCTCCGTGGCTCTTTGCCTGCCCGCTGTCCTTCCTCTTCCCATGAAAAGCAGGATCCGGAATCCGGTTGACCACAGCTTCCAGGGCCATCCCTGCCCCGCGGATGTAAGTTTCCATCCCGGTTGTTGGAAAATACATGACCGGAATCCCGGTTCTTGCCTCAATCTCCAGAGCGATCCCTTCAAAGTCCGTTCCGTTCAGGAGGGGTACCGGCGTTCTCACCAGAGCGATGAAGGATGGTTTCAGATCTTCCGCGGCCCGAATAATGTCCCGGATAAACTTGTCATCGTTTCCCAGAATGGCATCCATCTGAGTCAGGCCCGATATGAATACCAGGCTGTCCTGATCATACCAGCGGGGTTCATCGTGGGTATTGTAAGTAGAATTACAGCCGGAAGGATCATGGATGACCGTCATCCCTCCCAGCTCAAAAAGGGCGGAGCAGACTCCGGACACGTCCGCGGTGTAGGTGGAGATCCGGGCAGACACCTGCCGCATATTTATATTATCTTTATTATGATTCAATTCTTTTTCCATGGCGCTTATCTTTCCCAAGGTCCGGCACAGGTCCGGGTCTTTGGGTTCTGTCACACCCTTTCTTTAGTCTATGTCAGCTGTCCTTCTCACAAGAGGCAGGCGCAGCCAAGTCCTTTTCTCCGAATGGTATCCTCGATTTCCTTTTTTTCCAGTGCGGCCTGGCGAATCCTGTCCAGCATGGTCAGAATCCCATCATAACCGTGAAGGCCGCCTCCCTCTACCATGTTCACAAAATGCGGGGTCTGATGAAAATAAGCAGCCTTTTGCCCTACAGCCAGAACCTTGTCGTCGGGGATCCTTTTTCGAACCCGCATATTGTGGTGGATGACCGAGCATATCTCGATCTGGGGGGCCCGTTTCTTAAGCCAGAGCCAGTCTTCCTTCTCCTCCGGCAAAAAAGCATCTCCATAGATATGGGTTACTTTCATCCCATGGGATATCAGGAGCCGGGCCAGACCCAGCACCTGGGGTGTAGCCGAAGCATCCAGGGCCAGGCTCCTGCCTTTGAGAAGATGAGCTGTCTCCTCCAGGCTTTTCTCACACTCTTCCCGGAGTTTCTCCACATCAATCCAGGGATTCAATAAAGCAACAATCTTAGACTTGTCTTCTTTGCTGTGTTTCCCCGAAGCGGCTTCTTTTCCGGATAAATTACCGGATTTTTCTTCCCTGTCATCCTCGATAATACCCATAGATCTGCAGAGCCAGGCCAGCTGCCGGTTGATCTCCTCGTAATCCCAGGCCATGGGCAGATAGAGTCCGGGAACATCCAGTTTCTCAGACAGAATTTCAAGACCGGGCTGTCCCAGAGGATAGGTGCATATGTTAAGGCATCCTTCCCCCATTTCAAGGTATTGGTCCATACCGGTCAGTTCCGTCAGATCTCGCCAGATCCATCCCGCTGCCCTCATCAGCCGCTTAATCTCAGAGCGATCCGACAGAGGAAAATCATTTCCTACGATGTTGATCTGCCGGGGATTGACCTCTTTTTTTTCTATAATATCATAGAGCTTGATCCTCAGCTTCTGGTCAGGAGTCAGCCCCTCCTTCTGCAGGATGCAATCCATGTAGCAGTCTACAAAATAAATGTCCGGGTATTGGTTCCGGAGGGATTCATAGATATAGGGAAGATCTGTTCCCATAAAATGATGGAGACAAACTGTAAATAAGAGGATGATCCGGGGCCGGTGGTCGAGCCGGTCAAGGATCTCCCCCACACCGCGAATCACCAGGTCCTCCATCTCTCCCTGATACAGGTCCTCCTCCTGAACTTCGATAAAGGAGAACCGGTCCATGGCATCCATCTCCGCTGCGGTCAGCACCACGCCCCGGTTACAGTTGGCAGCACAGACATAGATCTGATGGGCTTCCGGCAGGAGCATACCCATATGGACAATGTTCCAGTTGCCGTGGGCCGGACTGTTGTACTCCAGCCCGGGCTCAAAAGGGGCCGGCCAGAGGGCCTGGGAAAGCGGCAGGGATTCTTTCAGAGATTTCTCGCCTGCATCTTCCCAATGATCCCGGTCTTTTATTGTACCATGTATCATTTTCAGCATTCCATCACCCCGACAGTCCTTAGGCTTTCCGGCAGCTCTCTGCCGCAGGCTTGCAAGATGGCACAGGCGGTCATTCGATAAGCTTCAGCCATAGCCGACTCCGGCCAGCCTTCCACCACCGTCATCATCTTTTCTTCGGCTTCCGGCACCAGGTCGGACCGGGGCAGATCGGCAATAATCCGGGTGTGAAGGTCCTGGGCCAGCTCTTCCACCTTCTCCTGCTCCCTCTTGACATTCCTGCGGTTAAGGATGATTCCCCCCAGGCCGGCATAGCCCCGGCTTTTGAAATTCTCCACGGCCATACCGATATTGGCCGCCGCATGAATGGCCATATTCTCACCGGAGGTCAGGACGAAAACCTTGTCAGCATAACCCCGGCGCATGGGCATGGAAAAGCCGCCGCAGACTACATCACCCAGGACATCGTAGATCACCACATCCGGCTTCCATATGTCATAAGCCCCTTTTTTCTCCAGGGTTTCCAGGGCAGCTATAATCCCCCTTCCTGCACAGCCAAGTCCCGGAGATGGACCTCCGGCTTCCACGCAAAGTACGCCGGCGCAGCCTCGGACTACCATATCATCCAGACTGAAATCATCCTTTCGGTTTCGCACCAGGTCCAGAACCGTCTCCATCCTGGCTTGTTTCCTTCCCCTCAGAAGGACCGTGGAGTCGGCCTTAGGATCACAGCCGATCTGCATAACCGTCAGACCGGCCCGGGCCAAAACCACCGCCACATTGGATACCGTAGTAGACTTGCCTATGCCTCCCTTTCCGTAAACAGCTATTTTAATCATGTGACCCTCCTGTCAGACCTTGGCATAAGCCACTTTCGCCGTAATGCCCCCAATTCTTCCGATCTTCCCGGAAAGCTCGCTGATCCGATTCTGGGGGGCATCCATCACCAGGCTGATAATATTGATATTCTTTTTCCTGTAGGGAATTCCCATGCGGCCGACGATATAATCTGCATAACCATGAATGATTTCGTTTAATTGGGCCGTTTTTTCACTGTCTTCCACAATGATGGACAAAACTGCTATTCTCGTATCCATTTTCCCGTATCCTGCCTTCCTCTTTGTCCATATATTAATGATTAGAAATGATTCCCAACAAAAACTACAGCCTCTTATCAAGGTCTGCTCCCCAAGAAGAACTCTATATATCTGGATTATTCTGTAGTTTTGGTGCGGGAAATATTATTGGCTAACAGATTCTGGGGAGCAGCTCGCCTCCCGGAGGGGGCAGCAGCGTTTTGGATCCGATCTCCGTGGTCATGGTTACCCGGCCGGGCATATCCTCCGTGATCTCTCCAATGACAGCGGCATCCGCCGTATATTTGCCCTGTCGGAGGACCTGAAGCAGGTCATCGGCCCGGTCTTTGGGAGCAATGACAACCAGCCGCCCTTCGCAGGCCAAATAAAGGGGTTCCAAGCCGAGCAAACCGCATACTCCCCGCACAGACTGGTCCACCGGCAGAGAGGCGGCATCTATATTCACGCCGACGCCGCTCTGTTCGGCTATTTCGTAAAGCACGGTGCCGACCCCGCCCCGGGTAGCGTCGCGGATCACATGAATGTCCGGCGTCGCGGAAAGCATAGCCTCCACAGCCCCTGAAAGAGGGGCACAATCGCTGGTCACATCAGCGTCGATCCCGAAGTCCTCCCTGGCCAGAAGGATGGTACATCCATGCCGGCCTACATCCCCGGTCACGATCACCACGTCTCCCGGTCTGGCCTTAGTGCCTGAAGTCTCCACTCCTTCCGGAATCCTTCCGATCCCGGTCGTTGTGATAAAGACTCCGTCCACCTGGCCTCTGCCGGCCACCTTGGTATCACCGGCTACGATGCGGACACCGGCTTCCTCCGCCGTCCTTGCCATGGAAGCAGCAATCCTGTCCAGTTTTTCCATCGGGAAGCCCTCTTCGATGACAAAAGCACAGGTCAGATACATAGGTCTGGCTCCCATGCAGGCCAGGTCGTTGACCGTACCGCAGATAGACAGCTTGCCGATATCTCCTCCCGGAAATTCCGCCGGTGAGACAATAAAACCATCTGTCGACATCGCAATCCTTCCCTCATCCATGGAAAGAACCGCCGCATCATCCGCCGTCAGGTCCGGGTTATCAAAATATTTCTTAAAAATCTCATGAATCAGTTCATTGGTCTGCCGGCCCCCGCCACCATGGGCCAGGGTCACGGCCTTTCTCTTGTTTTCCTGCATCTCTATTTCCTCCAGATCACATTTCCAGATCACATTTCTATACAGAATTCCGCAGCTAAAGTCTGTGCCGCCGGATTTCTTCAGGCATCAGGCCTCCATTGCTATGTATGGAGAGCGGCTTATGCTTTCATCACATCCCATACTGATAATAAGCCGAGCAGGCTCCTTCTCCGGACACCATACAGGCACCTACCGGGTGGAGAGGCGTGCAGCCCTTGCCAAACAGAGGACAGTCGGATGGACGGCAGCGGCCCTGCAGGACTTCTCCGCAGCGGCAGGCCGTGTGGGTCCGGGCTTCCATCCGTGGAATCTCATATTTGATCCTGGCATCATAAGCTTCTGCCTCTTTCCGAAGCTTGAGTCCGGATCCCGGGATCACGCCCAAGCCCCTCCATTCCGTATCGCAGGCTTCCATCCACTGATCAATCAGGCGCATTCCTTCCGGACTTCCTTCCTCCCGGACAACCCGGGGGTAAGCATTGACGAAAAAGGGCTCCCCTTTTTGCAGCATGGCCAGACACAGGGCAAAAGCTGTGACCAGCTCATTGGCGGTAAAGCCTGCCACCACACCGCTGATACCTTCCTTGACAAGTTCCCGGCAGACCCCGGTTCCGGTAATGGCATTGACATGACCCGGATAAAGGAAAGCGTCGGCGCTTCCCTTCAAGGCCCGATAGGCCTGGGGCATGGTTTTGTTGGCGGTCAGCAGGGAATAATTGGTCACGCCATCACGACTGGCCCTGACCAGGGACAGGCAGGCGCCCGGCGTGGTGGTCTCAAAACCTACCGACAGAAAAACCACTTCCTCCTCCGGATGGTCTTTGGCATAACTGCAGGCATCATCCGGGGAGTAAACGATACGGACCTTTCCTCCTTCGGCTCTGGCTTCAGCCAGGCTCATCCTGCTTCCCGGCACCCGGACCAGGTCTCCGAAGGTACAGACGGTGACTCCTTTCTCCCGGGCAAGCCAGACTGCTTCATCGATATAATCTGCCGGCGTCACACAGACCGGACAGCCCGGTCCGGAGATCAGGTCTACCGCCTCCGGCAGAAGCTGGCGGACACCCAGGCGGAAATTCTCGTGGGTATGGGTTCCGCACACCTCCATAATCCGTACTCTGGGGCCATCATAGTTCTTTATAATCCGCAAAGCCTTTTCGGCACTTTTTTCACTCATAGACTCATCCTCCGGCATACAGCTTTAGAGAAGATCATCGATCAGGTCATCCATCTGGTCCTGGTCGTTGCCCCGGATCCGGGCGATTGCCACCCCGGCATGGACCATTACATAATCCCCGGGTTCCAGGTCTTCAAGCAGCTCTGCAGAGATCTCCTTGCGGGCTCCTGAAGCGTCAACCACAGCCCGGCCGTTCTTCAGATTCATCACTCTGGCTGGTAATCCGACACACATAGTATTTCCTCCTCTTCCTTACCCTTGATTGATTGGCTTATCCTATCCTTCAAGAATCATTCCCTTGTATCAATTTCAACAGTTTCGATCTATCATTCTAGTCCCTTGATTTCTTTAGTTCCTCCCGCATCCGGGTGGCAGCCCCATAGGCCTGACCCAGGCAGATCCCCCCGTCATTGGGAGGCACCATGCTGTGGGTGAGGACCCGGAATCCGTCCCGGGACAGCATCCGCCGGCTTAGGGACAGGAGAAGGGTGTTCTGATAACATCCCCCGCTTAGAGCTGCCGTGCTGATCCCGGTCTCTTTCCGAGCCTGCCTGCAGGCGGCAGTGATCATCCGGGCCAGTTCTGCGTGGAAGATCCATGCCAGCTTATTCCGGTCTTCCCCTGCAAGATAGCGATTGGTAATTCGGGAGACCAGATCCAGCGTCGGCAGGCAGGACGCCCCTGCAGCTAACCCTTCCCTATCAAGCTCTTCTTCCTGGTCCGGATGCCTGTCGGCCCAGGCCATGGCGGCAAATTGAAGTTTGGTGGCTGCCTCTCCTTCGAAGCCGGATTCCCTGCAGATGCCCAGGATAGCGCTGACTGCGTCAAAGAGTCGGCCGGCGCTGGTAGACTTGATGCTGTTGACACCTCGCTCGGCCATCCGGTGAAGGATCCGGGCCTGGTCTGTCTGACACAGGTTCAGCCTGCCGATTATTTCTTCCGCATGGTCTTCCCGGTCCGGACCGCTGATTCGATAAATCAGATCCACGGCAATTCTCCAGCCTTCCACGGCTGACCGGTCTCCTCCTGTCTGAACAAATGGGGCGATGCTGGCATAGCGACGATAGTTTAAAGGATCACATATGAGGATCTCCCCGCCCCAGATGGTCTCATCCGGCCCGTAACCGGTGCCGTCCATGGCCACACCGATCACAGGATCCTTCCAGTCATTTTCCGCCATGCATGACAGGATATGGGCATAATGATGCTGGATCTTCAAAAGGGGCAGACCGCGTCTTTTTGCCTCCTGTTCAGCCCAGACACCTGTGTTGTAGCGGGGATGCAGGTCAGCGACCAGAATAGAAGGTTCTGCTTCAAATAAGTCTTCCATCCGGCCGGCAGACTCGGAAAGGGCCCGGACGGTCCGGGCATCCGTCATATCCCCGATGTAGGGAGACAGGTAAAAGAGATCTCCCCGGGCAATGCAGAAAGTATTCTTTAATTCTCCTCCAACAGCCAGGATGTCTCCGGGCGCCGTCTCCGATACCATAACCGGCAGAGGGGCATAGCCCCTGGACCTTCGGATCATGTAGGGCCGGTTTGCTTCTCGATCATAGTCCATCACCGTGTCATCAGCCCGGATCCGGATCAGGCGGTCATGGGACAGGATAACATCACAGATGGAGCCCAGCTCGTTCCGGGCATCCTGATCATCCCGGCAGATTGGAGCCCCTGAGGTATTGGCACTGGTCATAACCAGGCAATCGGGCATATCCACTTCATCCTTGTAGTCAAAGAGAAGAAGCTGGATGGGGGCATAAGGCAGCATGACCCCCAGCATAGGATTGTCCGGAGCCACAGCCTGACAGATCCTGCCCTTTTCCCGGGCAGGCAGGAGAAGAATGGGTTTCTGGTGTCCGGTCAGTATCTCCTCTGCCTCAGGAAAAACCAGGCACTCCCGATGTACCGCCGCCATATCCTTCATCATAAGGGCAAAGGGCTTTCCGGGCCTCCGCTTCCGTTTCCGAAGCCGGCTTACTGCTTCCTGGGAAGTGGCATCACAGCACAGATGAAATCCTCCGATCCCCTTGATGGCCGCGATGCCGCCATCCCGGATGATCCGGCGGACTGTCCGGATAGCCTGGGCTCCTCTTTCCTCCCGGTCCAGGAGATAAACCTCAGGTCCGCAGTCATTACAGCAGACCGGCTGGGCATCGTAGCGTCTTGTCTCCGGGTGGGTATATTCATACTCACATTCCGGGCACATAGGAAATCCTGCCATGCTGGTCCTGACCCGGTCATAAGGCATGGAATCCAGGATGGTCAGCCTGGGCCCGCAGCAGGTGCAGTTGATAAAGGGATGCAGGTAGCGGCGGTTCCCCGGATCATACATTTCCTTCATGCATTGGGGGCATATGGCGATGTCCGGTGACACAAAGATCTGCCCCTGCCTTTTTTCGCTCTCGATGATCCTGAATATATGGTCTCCGACAAGGGGCGGACACTCCCGCACATCCATCCGCAGTATCACGGCCCGCTCCGGGGGCTCTCTGCGGACCCGGTCTATGAACTCATCCACCCGGTCTTTGATCCCCTGGGCCCGAATCTCCACATAAGGACCCATATTGCTGACAGAGCCGGCTACCCCGCAGGCTATGGCATGGCGGCTGACAGTAGGGCGAAATCCCACCCCCTGGACGATGCCGTAAACTCTGGCCTCCACGGCATATATCTGGTTATTATCGTTATTATCGGTCATCCTTTGGTCATTGGATACCATACTCATACATTAATCCTCTTACCTGATACGGCGAAATGAGATAAGGGCAGCCATTTTCCTTTATACTCCGGCAAGGCCCTGGCCAAAAGGGGATCCCCAATAATGAGATCATAGGCCCCCTCCCTTACCAGATCCTGCCACTGGTCCTCCTCCCGGATTAAGACATCCCCCTCCCGCTTCAAGTCGTCATCCATGCTGAACCAGGAGGCAGCCGTGATGCTGACCGGGGCATCTGCCTTAGTTTTCCCCTCGATCATTTCCCGGATGGAGTTCCCCAGAATCTGCTGGTGGATGATCAGGATCCGCCGGGCATTCAGGTCCTCCATACTCTTGCCGGCCAAATCCTTCCCTTCAGCAGTCAGGTCAGGAGGACACCAAGAGATAAAAGGGGTAGCCC
>CAMOVS010000013.1 GCA_946627575.1 uncultured Lachnospiraceae bacterium | reverse complement strand
TCTGCAATCTCATTGATTTTTTCATCGGAGACGATCATGCCCTCTGTCTTCAGCTCTTCCCGGACTTCCTTGCGGTACTTATCCCGGCTGATCTGAACAAAGGGAACCAGGTGGGACAGGGTAATGCTCTGCCCTCCGTACTGGGAGCTGGCGATCTGGGCCACACTCTGGGTGGCAATATTACAGGCTGTGGAAAAACTCTTGGGCTGCTCAATCATGACATCGCTGATCACCGTGCCGTTCATCAGCATATCTTCCAGATTCACCAGGCAGCAATTATGCATATGCTGGGCAAAGTAATCCGCATCATGAAAATGAATCAAACCCTTCTCATGGGCTTCAACGATATTGGGCGGAAGCAGAAAACGCCTGGTGATGTCCTTGCTGACTTCTCCCGCCATATAGTCTCTTTGGACACTGTTAACCGTAGGATTCTTATTGGAATTCTCCTGAATCACTTCTTCGTTATTACAATCAAGCAGGCTCAGTATCTGCTTGTCCGTGGAATTGGACTTGCGGACCAGCGCCCTCTTATAACGATAAGTAATGTAATTGCTGGCCAGACGGAAGGCTCTCTGGTTCATGATCTGATTCTCAACCAGATCCTGGATCTCTTCCACATTAAGAGCCCGGTTCATCCCGGAGCAGATAATCTCAACGTTCCTGGAGATCTCCTGGATCTGCTCTTCACTAATCTTCTCACTGTCCACCACACTGGCATTAGCCTTGCGGACCGCATTGGTAATCTTGGACAGATCAAACTCTACCTCCATGCCGCTTCTCTTTATAATCTTCATGCTATCCTCCGATTCATGATAAACGACTCATTCTGCTTATGGTCTCCTGGCTCTTTTGGGATCTTCATGCTATTCCCCGGATTATGATAAATGCTTATCTGCAAATAGCTTCTTCCAAAACCTCGAGTATTGTAACACATTTTATTGGGGTATGCAAGATCATTTACTACAATATCTTGGGGTTTTACAGTCTTGTCTTAATCAGATTATATTTGCTTATATGCAAGAAGGCCATATCTACCGTAAGAGTAAGACTGTCCGCAAGAGTAAGACTGTTCGTGAATACATGGGGCAAAGAAAACGGCAGGGAAATATTCCCTGCCAGTGATGGTCTTCTTTATTTATATAGTCCATGGTTTCTTGCAATCCGGACAACCCCGTTATAGAGAGATCTTCCGTAGGCTGCATAGCTGGTACTCATCTTCCTGTACTCCGCCTTGTTGGATATAAAACCATACTCAATAAGGCAGGAGGGCATCTTGGTATATTTGAGCACCTGGAGATTAGGCCGGTTCACAATCCCTCGGTTAGGAAAGCCTGTAGCCGCCCGGGTGTAATTCTGCATACAGGTGGCCAGCTCCTTGGAAGTAATGCCGTTCTTCTTGGTTTTGGGACTTCGCTCCGCGCTGTAGAGGGTTTCCGTCCCGGCGGATGTGCTCTTGTAAGAATTAATATGCACGCTGATAAAGAGATCGGCATTCTTGCTGTTGGCCAGCTGGTACCTGGCAGCCAGACTGGGATAACAATCCGTGATCCTGGTATAATAAACCTTAAAATGAGCATCCTTATCGAAATACTTCTTAGCTTCCTTGACAATTCTAAGGGTCATATTCTTTTCGACACTGTTGGGCTTATCCCACTTGGCTGTGGCTCCGCTGTCTTTCCCGCCATGACCCGCATCAATCACAAGGACGATCTTCTTTCCGGAGGAATTCGAAGTTGATGTGGAAGCTGAGGCACTTGAACCGGTAGCAGCTGCCTTGGAGACAGTCCCTTCATCCTCATCCTCTTCTTCTTTCGTATCAATATAGATGGCGCCATCCTCCAGCTTATAATGAAGACCAAGCCGCTTGCACACGCTCTTTAAAGGCACAACCCAGTATACCTTGTTGGTAGCTTTATAACGCACCCTCCAGGGAGCAACGCCAAGACTGGTTGTTTTACCATTCAGGCTGGCCTTCTTCTTCCCGTTCTTCATCACAAGCTTCTTTCCCTCATGCTTGAGGGTCAGCTTCCTTGTTGAACCACTTTTGCTGCTCTTATAAGAAAGCTTCAAGCCCGTCTTGAAAATAATATTAGCCGGTCCGACATAGCATCCCGACTTCAGGTAGATCGGCTTGCCGGCAAGACTGATCTCCTTTCCGTCCACATAAACGGTTTCGATGGTCTTATAATAGGTATGGTCAGCACCTCCGTAGCGGACCTTGACTGTCTGGGCCTTCACTGTCGATGGTACCAGCAGCATGCCGATTGCAAAGAAAAGCAGCAGCAGTTTTCCTATCCTATCTTTCCTGATACTGTTCATGACTTGGTTCCTCCGGTATAATGAAAAGCGATTTCCTTGAAACTTCTGATTTACCATATGATATCAAGAACAAAAGATATCTATTATGGTACACCGGCGCCCTTTCGGTAAGCATGGGCAAATTATTAAATTTCTATAAACTATATCTTACATAATTCTTTCCAATAAATCAACCTTTTTTTCACATCTTTCTTCAGATTCTTCTTCCATAACAGGGCAAATCGTCCCTGAATCTGCTATAATCAAGAGCGGAAGGTCTCTCATATTCTTCCGTATAGATATATCAGAAAAACTACCATCTCTACGATTTTCAGGGATTAATTATTAACAAATGAAAGGTTCTTTATGGATTATCTTGAAATGATTTTGACCAAAGCATATACCATCGTTGACGAGGCGGGCGTTCAGCCTTCCCCGGAAACCGCCGCTATCCGCTGTCTTTTAATCACTCCCGAACACATCCGGGCTTTTAAAGGAAAAGACCTTTTCCTTGCCATGATAAAAAAGCTGGTAAGAGAGCGTTTCAATCTATCCTTTCCGGAGGATCCCCTCTCCTATGATCACTTCATCGCCGATATCAGCGCTCTGGCTGACCAGATGCAGAAAGAGCCTAAACCTTTCGTTCAGGAAGAATGGCTAACATTTGTTTACCAGCTATTTGAAAATATCAAAACACCTTATTACAACATCTATGCGGATACCATCCGCACCCTGCGGGCCTGCTTCCATGATTCCGGCCGGTCTTCCCAGGCGATCGCTGATGTCTATTCTTTCCTGATCAAGGCAGGCCCCGACAGGCAGGAGCTGATAAGGACCATCGTGCTCCACGCCCCCTCCTATCGCCGTTATCCCGGGATCGATGACAATCTTCTGGCAGGGATCCTGAAGGATGCCCTGTCTCTGTTCGGCCAGGATAAGAACTACTGGGCTGCTTCGGCAACCAGCCTCCTATATGGCATCCCCACCCGGTCTCTGGATGAGATCCACATGGGAAGGCTTCTCAAGGCCTGGCTTAATAAAGAAGATCAGTTTCTGGAAGTTCTTTTCAAAGGGGGCAGCCAGCCCAACTCTCTGACCTTGCCTTCCTATGTCGCCAAAAGGACTGCATGGATGACCGCCCACCAGGATTCCTCTGATCAGGGAGCTGCCGATGTTATTTTCTCCCTCCACAGGTCTTCCTCCGGAACCGTACCGGCAGGTGAATTCCTCAACACCTATGCTTACAATATGAATACCGCTTCCTATGTGACAGACCCCGCCGTAGGCAGGGATAAGGAGATCCGGGATCTGGAACTGATCCTGATCTCTCCCAAGAAGTCTCCGGTGATCACCGGAGAGGCGGGCGTGGGAAAAACAGCCCTTGTGGAAGGGCTGGCCTATCGCCTCTCCCGCGGGGAGGTTCCCGACCTTCTCAAAGACCGGATCATCTACAAACTCACGACCACTTCCCTCCTGGGAGGGGCCAAGTACGTAGGCGAGATGGAGGAAAGAATCCGGACCCTCACCGACGAGCTTCACAGGCATCCGGAGATTATCCTCTTTATCGATGAGATTCACACCATTGTCGGAGCCGGTTCCACGGAAAGTTCCAACAACGACATCGCCAATATGATCAAGCCCTTTATTGACCGGGGAGATATCAAGATCATCGGCGCAACCACACGGGAGGAATATGAGCGCTTTCTCCTGCCGGACCGGGCCCTGGCCAGAAGATTCTACCCCATCGTGGTGGATGAGCCGGATCCGGACCTCTGCCTGCAGATCCTGATGGAATCCATCCCCGCCATCGAATACCGGACCCGGGTCCGCAATCCCTTTTCTAAAGAACGGACGGAAAGCCTGCTAAGAGCTCTTATATCCCTATGTGCCCCGGAAAACCAACCCCGGGACCAGCTTACCCGACTGCCGGAACTGCCCCTCTCCATCCTGGAGATGGCCTTTTCCTTCTCCGCCCTCCGCAACAGTCCTGTTCTGGAAAGCGGAGACCTGCAGCAGGCCGTATACCACAGCAACCGGCTCAGCCGAAAGGCCCGGGACCAGGCACAGATCTCCTGGTCCGAATAAGGCGGAATGACATAATCAAGCAAGATCCTATACGCGCAGAAGACCCCCTGCTCAAAGCAGAGGGTCTTCTGTTATCTAATATACTTCTTATATAATAATCACTCTTGGCGCTTGTGCTGTCAGATCCTGCCGGGCATCCGGCCCGGATTCCATACAGCAATCCTTCGTCCTCTTAATTAGTAGTGTACGCAAACCGGATATCCGGGATCTATATTGTTGAAAACTGCCCGCACAGCCGAATAAGGCATGTTAACACAGCCATGGGATCCGCTGTACATATAGATCGATCCTCCATAGCTTCCCCTCCAGGAGGAGTCATGCAGGCCGATTCCCCGATCCATATAGGGCATCCAGTAATTGACAAAGGATCGGTAACCGGGTCCGACCATGGTATGGTTGGTCTGCTTGTAAAGTATGTAATAGGTTCCCTGGGGTGTTGATCTTCCCTTGGCTACGCAGCCGGTCACGACATCCGTGGAAACCAAAGTTTTGCCATCTTTATAGAACCATAGGTGCTGGGACCCCAGGTCAACCTCCACATAGGTATCCCCCAGATCATTGGTCTTCCGGCTCTTCGCCTTGTGGAAATAAGAAGGCGTCCTTTTCTCCTGCTTGGCTTTCTTGATCGCAGAGACCAGATGATCGTACTCGGTCTCCCTGTCCATCTGCCAGCCGTAGGTTCCGCCGCTGACAGTAACACGGTTGCCTGAGATGGACTTGAATGTCCTGGTGGCTCCCAGTGTATCTGTTTCATCGGCCATGTTTTCTATGTATTCTCTTACCTTCTCTTTATCCAGGTGAACTCGGAACTTCTTGTCAAGACTCAGCCACTGGTTAACCACGTCCCCATCCACCACAAATTTCCTATCATCAAAATCATAGGTCACCTTCGTGGAGGCATACTTGTTTAGATTCTTGTTGGACTTGACGATTTTATCCGAATTCTCAAAGTATTTGGGCTGTCGGTAGACATCCGCCTCCCCGATATTGATTTCAGGGGTCAGCTTAAGAGCCGCCCTTTTCATGTATTCATAGAATTTATTCTTCTCAAGTCCGTTCCCGTTGACTTCTTTAATAATATCATACTTGCCCGTTTTAGCATTATAGTTGGAATATGCATCCCTTGTTTTTATATAATACTTGTCGTTCAGGGCATCCAGCCCTTCAAAAGTGTCACGGAATCTGGCTTCATTGAGAGACACCGCCACCTGACCGTCTCCATAATCGTAATCCTTAAAGAGGGCGGTGATCCACAGGAGGGGGTGCTGGATCCGCATGACCTTCTGCAGGGTTCCGTCATCCTTAAAAGAAAGACCCATCTCGGATCCACTTCTTTTTTCCTCGACATAATAGCGTTCCTTAATGGTCATCTCATAGCCGGCCACCGCCTTGGTCAGCATTTCTTTTACCTCCCCGATGGGACGGTTGGAGCAGTCATAGCCATTAATCCTGGTCCCCATAAAATAATGGTCCGTATAGTACAGGGCCACACCTGCATAGAAAACAGCAAAAAGGGCAATAAATATCACCAGAACCTTCATCTTCCCAAAGGGTCTGGCGTGCTTATGTTTACTTTTTCTTTCATAATAATTCTTTTCTGCCATATCTGTGCCTCTGTCTTATACTTGTTCGCTTACTGATTATCCATGATATGGTAGTCAAAGGACGCTATCTTATACATATCGTGGCATATGTCTAATCATAACTTAAAATTTCTTATAAGAGGTGACAGCTGTTTTATATATGTGTTGCATTTTAATTAAAAAGCATTAATCACCATTTTATTTCCATTCATACACGGAAATCTTCACCTAAAAACAGGTCTCTTTTATCTGTTGTTTACAACTATTTGCCCTTGGAATTCGTTGAAATGATGGACAAAACATGCTATACTTTGCATAAGGAAAATTATCAGGACGGGAATTGCTTATGAGAGATCAGATTAATAGAATAATGAAGTCCTATGTGCGATTCTTCAAGATTAAGAATCTGAATCTGCAGATCGTACTGACGGACGATATGTATACAACACAAAAGAAATACGGCTTCAACGATGAAGACATCAAGAGTCTGGACTCTGCGACAGCCCGGAAGAACTGGAAGCATGTGGCGGCTTGCATGAAGTACCCTAAGAAAATGGACGAGCCCTTCACCCTCATTTTCAAGGATCCTTATCTGCGCCGGTCGCCGGTCTACGAGCGCTACCGGCTGGTGTTCCATGAGCTCACCCACATCGTGGATTACATGGATTATGCCAGACTGAACCATCTCCGCTCCTATGAGGAGCTCTTCCGCAATCAGGAGACGGTTCTCTTCCAAAACTGGTCAGAATACCATGCGGAACGCCGGGGATATGCTGCCTGGCTCAAGCACCGTTACGGCGTCAAGATGGACTATGATACCAGCAAGCAGAAGCAGGAGATCATGCGCAAGGAGACCGTGAGCAATATCATGTACTACGGTGAGCATTATACCAACACTGCCGAGTACGGGTCCTGCAGACAGATCTACTTTACCATGCATTTGCTGGCCAGAATGAGCATATGGATGCAGATGCTGCCGGTTCAGGTAGGCGAGATCCTCAGCAAGGAACCCTTTGACTACCGGGGTATGAACTGGATTAAGAAGCTGATGGCCCTCTTTGCCAAGTATCCCAACATTGATCAGATGAACGATCATTTCATGGATATCGCCCGCATCGTAGCCGAGAATCTGGCACTGACCAAAGAACAGCTTTGGGAGAGAGTATAGGAATTCCGGATGGGCAGTAAAGTTTTATATCATATGTCATTTAAGGGAAGCACCGCAGCGGCGCTTCCCTTTTTCTTCTTCCTGTATAAGCGGGATCCGTCAATCTTTCAGGATCACCCCTCATATAGCAGAGTCTTTCATCCCTCATCTGATAGAAGGGGGATCCCAAAATAGTCCGCAATCATCTGCAGCTCTTCCTCCATGACGCAAAAATGAGGATCCCCGGCCCGGACTCTCCGGGCACATTCTGACAAATCCATCCAGGCAACCGACTCCACCTCTTCTTCCTGGAGAACCAGATCAGAAAGGTTCACCGGCTTCTGGTATAGATAGACCCGGCTGATCTCTCTGTTATGAAAGGGCTTCCCATGAAATGTCCGTAAAAATTCATAGGTGAAGGCCCCAATGGGCGTCAGGTCCTCAGGCCCTGCATGAATCCCAAGCTCTTCATATAGCTCTCTCAGGGCAGAGGGAAGGTAATCCTCCCCAGCCGGGATATGGCCTGCCGAGGAAATGTCATAACAGCCGGGATAAGCATCCTTGTTCATGCTCCTTTTCTGCAGGAGGATCCGGCATGTTAGCTTCCCGGTTTCCCCCGGGCAGCAAAGGGCCGGCTCCACCTGATCTGAACCGGCAGTTCCTGTCTCTCTTTCGGCTGCAACGATCCAGACATGGCTGCTAGCGTGAAGATCCCCATCCCTATGAACTTCTTCCCTTTCCTTCACGAGACCTGTCTTTTGTCCCGTCTCATCTCTGATGTCGATGTATTCCATTCATTTCCTCCCCTGGTTCAGCTAAACCGAAAATCCCGGTGTAAATTACAACATTCAAGATTCGCTCATGAGTCTGCCGCCGCACCCTTGTTTTTTTTAATATCCTTTGCTATAATAGTAAAAAATCATACTATCATATCGGGAGGGAAGAAACATGAAGCATATGGGTTTAACAAAAATCGCTATTGAGCACATTTCCATCGAGCATATCGGATTCGTTCATCATCCCTTTGGTGTTGAATTACCGGTATACCTTTTGTAATTACCCTTTAAGCAAAAGAGCCCTGACAGGGCTCTTTTTTCTTATATTTTTTTGACATCCTGCAGGGCGATCATCCCCCCTTTGATACAGGAGCCGGTATCCCAGAGTTCTCTGAAATCAACCAAAACCTTCTCCCCGTAAGTGTGATAATACACATGAAAACGCCCATCCTTCTCCTCGTAGCCGGTCAGGGAGAACCAATGCCAGTTGAGATCCTTCATGGCAGGATTTTTGTGGGACAGGATCAGGCAGGCGATAGGGAGGTTGTTCACAATTCTATCCCTGACAAACCCCTCCGCTTCCTCATAAGAATTGCCTCCGGGACAGAGGGCATACTCCGGTTCGTATCCCCGGTCTTCCAGATAGCGGCGGAAGCCGTAGGTAAAAATGGACAGGCGGGTTACACCATTAAAACGGGGACGGATGTAGGGTTTGAGAATCATAGCATAGCTGTTATAGTCGTCCCGGCTTATATGGTCAGGATCCAGGGGACAGCAGGATTCCATCCCTTTATTCTTAGACAGGCATATGGCCATATCTCCCGCTGCCAGGGCTGCGCAGCCGCCCAGGTTCATCCAGAAGTCCTTGCACCAGTCCTGGTTGCCCCCGGGTCTTCCATCCACCTTATAATAATCGATCTCATATTTCTTATTCATAGTTTTTCCTTCTGATGGTGTTTCTTTCGCTGCCAGAGCAAGCGGATGATTCCCGGAATCAGTCAGGGACATCTGCAGGATAGACCTCTGTTATTGATTCCGCCGCCTTGTACAATCTGGGAACTCTGGGACTGATATCACAGACGAATTCATAATTGATGGTGCCGATCAGGTCGGACAGGTCTTCCACCCTGATCTCTTCCTCACCGTCTTTCCCGATTAGGGTTACCGGGTCTTCCACCTTCACATCCGGGATGCCGGTGACATCGACCATCATCTGGTCCATGCAGACCCGGCCCAGTATAGGAGCCTTCCTCCCATGAATCAGGACCCATCCTTTGCCGGACAGGAGTCTGGGATAACCGTCGGCATATCCGATGGAGATGGTCGCAATCTTCATGGGTTTATCTACTAGGTAGGTCGCCCCGTAGCTTACCCCCCGGTTCAATTCCGGTTCCTGAACATGGACCACATGGGCTGTCCAGGCCAGAGCCGGTTTGAGGTCCAGTCTCTCCTTCATCACTTCATCCGACGGATAGAGACCGTAGGTGATGATGCCGGACCGGACCATGTCATAACGATGGTGATCGAAATCCATAATGCCGGCACTGTTGCAGATATGGCGGAGCGGTATCCGGATCCCCTTGCCCTCAAGCATCTCGAGGAAATGATCATAACGATCCATCTGCTCATATGTGTAGGCCTTGTCTTCCATATCGGCGCAGGCCAGATGGGTAAAGAGGCCTTTGATCTCAATACCCGGCAGATCTTTCATGGCCATAAGATCTCTCAGGCCTTCTTCGTTGGCCGGAAGGCCGATCCGGGTCATCCCTGTATCCAAGGCAACATGAATGGGGGCCTGTTTTCCTGCTTTCATCGCTGCCTTGGACATAGCCCGGGCCGTATCCAAAGAATATATGGTTTGTTCTATATCGTAGGCAAGATTCTCGTCATAGAGAGAAGGGGAATTGTAACCCAGGATCATGATGGGCCGGCGGACGCCCTTCCGGCGCAGCCGGATGCCTTCATCAATGGTAGCCACCGCAAAGTAATCTGCTATATCCTCTACGGCGCAGGCAATCTCCGACGCCCCATGTCCATAGCCGTCCGCCTTAATCACAGCCAGCAATTTGGCATCACCGATGATCCTCCGCACCTGAAGCAGGTTGTGGCGGATGGCATCAAGATCTATCAGGCAATAGGTCCTCCTGTATTCCCCTTTGCTGTCCTTTACAAGTCTATTATTCATTCTAACCGCTTCTTTCACTTCTTTAATGATTATGGTAATCCCTGCTATCCGTCTTCTCTATCATTCTGGTCCAGCAGGGCCTGATATACTTCTCTTTTCTTCATTCCCCGATCCCCGGCAACCTTTTTCATGGCTTCCTTTCGGTTCATACCGGCCTTGAGATACCGATCCATATGATCTTCCAGGGACAGGGCTTTCCATTGATCCTGTCTTTCCTTCTCCAGGTCTTCAGGATCTCTGCCGGCCAGGACCAGCACGTACTCTCCCCGGGGCTCATTCTCTTCATGCCAGGTCCGAAGCTGGGACAGGCTTGATTTCACGACTGTCTCGTATTTCTTGGTCAGCTCTCTGCATAGGGTAATATCCCGGTCTCCCAGCCTTTCCTCCAGCTCTGCCAGCGTCTTTTTCAGTCTATGGGGCGCTTCATAGAGAACGATCGTCCGGGTTTCCCTTTCCAAAGATTGCAGGACCCTTTCCCTCTCTTTTTTATCATGGGGCAGAAAGGCTTCGAACACAAACCGCCGAGTCGACTGGCCGGAAAGGGCCAGGGCATCGATGCAGGCACATGCTCCCGGGAGACCCGTTACCGGAATCCCGGCATCCATGCACTGCCGAACCAGCTCTTCTCCAGGATCGGATATCCCCGGAGTTCCGGCATCGGTGATAAGGGCTACCTTTTCTCCCCGAAGCATCCGGTTGACCAGGTATACTGCCTTATCATAACGATTGTATTCGTGGTAGCTGGTCATCCTGGTTTCAATGTTAAAGTGATTGAGCAGACGGATGCTGTTGCGGGTATCCTCTGCTGCGATCAGGTCTGCCTCCTTCAGGATCCGGACGGCCCGGAAGGTCATATCCTCCAGATTTCCAATGGGGGTCGCAACCAGGTAGAGCATGCCTCTAGGCTCTTTTATCTCCATCATTACTTGCCTCCATCCATTTCTTTCCCTACTCTATCACATTTTTTTAAGGCAGGCTATAGCAAAATGTTTCTATAAAAATCCCCGAAACAAGCGTCCTGCTCATCCCGGGGAAATACATACTTATATGATTTATTTGTTATTCTCCTGATTTATTTGCCCATCTTTGCCTTGACGGCTTCCATGCTCTCTAAGATGCTGCGGTAAAGGCCGCAGTCTCCGTAGACCTGAAGAATGATGTTCGCTGATTTCTTAAAATATGCCAGGGCATTCTCATAGTCTCCCATGGCATGGTAAATCATAGCCGTGCTGTTGGCGATGGCTCCGGCATGGTAGGACACTCCCCAGCCTGCCGCCTGCAGAAGTTCCTCTCCCCTGCGGGTCATATCCAGGGCCAGCTGATACCTGCCCTTGGCACTGTAGATGCTGGACAGATTCTGGTAGGTGACCGCTATCTCATCCTCAGACTCCCGCAGAGTCTCAAGAATCTTCAGCGCCATCTTAAAATAAACTTCCGCCTGATCCAGATCCTTCAGCTTCATCAGAACCACAGCCTTGTTATTGTAAAGGCTGGCCATATGGTAAGGTTCGGTCCCGGAATTGCTCTTGTACCGGTCCTCCACCTTACAAAGGATGTCATAGGACTCCTCCGCCATGTCAAAGGCCTGATAGGCATTGGCAATATTCAGGTAGAGGGTGGCCTCCGATACAGGATCCAGCATCTCTCCGGCATCGGCGATCCAGATCAGCTGTTGGGTAAGCTGCTTCATGCAGGCATCCTTATTGCCCTTATTGCGGAAAATGCCCATCAATTCATTATTAAGAGAGATTCGGATCATTCTTGAATTGGTCTCGTCATTCACCTCATCCAGCAGGAACTTCTCCGCTTCATCGATTTTATTCTGCTCATAGAGAGAATCCAAATGAGCTAATTTACCTTCCAGCGTCATATCTCTTCTCCTCTGCTACATCTTCCCGGCTCTCTGGGCAATCTGACCCACATAGCTCTCCAGGAAAGGCTGCCTGCCACAGACGATCCCCTGCTTGTTCAGTTCATTTAAAAGGAGGCCTGCGATCTCCTCTACCACGGCAATCACCTGGTCATTTTCATTGATGGATTGAGAACTGTAAGTATAATCCTCCCAGGCTTCAGCCTGTACCGGCAGAGCTATCAGCTTCTCAAGAAGAGGAGATAATCCCTGCAGAATACCCAGCTCCTCAAGGCCTTTCCGCATCCACTTATAATATGGGGTATACTTTCTGGCCAGCATATAGGCGATGGTCATGGCTGCGATCACCGTCTGGTTGACACAGAGGGAAGCGGTCACATAATCCTTCCTGGCCATCATGCGGGGATAATTGCTCTGCCCGCCA
>CAMOVS010000012.1 GCA_946627575.1 uncultured Lachnospiraceae bacterium | reverse complement strand
ATTAATAACTCTCTATAAATAATGTACCAATCAGACTCCTACACGTATCAAGTATAAAAGGCTAATTGTAGTATAACAGAAAATCTGTCACAATATCCATCAAATCCTACAAGCTTTAGAGGTTCTTCTACCAAAAATATATCATCATAAAAAAGGTGAGACAAGCTTAACACACGCTGTCTCACCCTTTCTTATCTTTTCAGCTGTAAATGATTTAGTACACTTCTCTTTAATTGGCTTTGCATTTAGCAGTTTAATGGAAAGAGATGTACTAATATGCCTCCACATCCATGATCTCAAAGGCCTTTCCTTTCGGTTCCGTCTTAAAGGTCATCCTTTCTCTTGTTGTCGGATGATCAAAAGAGAGGCGTGTGGCATACAGACCAAGCGGGACGAATCCTTTTCCGGATTCCCGGAATTTCGGATTGTATTTTCGGTCACCGTACAGCCCCAGACCTCGGGAAGCAAATTGCACACGAATCTGGTGGTGGCGTCCGGTATGAAGATCAATCAGCACCCATGACAGGATTCCTTGTTCCGTCTCAATGCAATCGATCAGCTCATAGTCGAGTGATGCGTATTTGGCTCCCGGAGTTCCTTTATCGACAACTTCCGATGTGTTAGTCTTGCCGTTACGTATCAGATAATCCTCCAGGCTTCCTGCTTCTTCGCGCAGTTCGCCACAAAGAACAGCCTGATAATTCTTTTCAAAGCTGCCCTCCTGAATCTGCCGGCTCAGATTGGCAGCTGCCTCTTTGGTTCTTGCAAATACCATCAGCCCTCCTACCGGTCGGTCCAGGCGATGAACCGCAGTCAGATAAGGTTCCTCATCAGGATTCCCGCCTTGAATCAGATCCAGCTTCAGGGAGGTTTCCAGATCGATATCTCTGGATTTATCGCTTTGTACCGGCATACCGGCCGTCTTTTCACAGACGATGATGCTTTCATCTTTATAGAAAATGGTAAACTTCTTTTTACTCATCCTGCCCTCCCGGGTATGATGCACGTGTCTTTCCTGCGGCTGTCCGGTATTCCAGAATGGCATCCAGAATTCTGTCCGCTACCTGGTCCTTGGACATAAGGTCCAAGGTCTCCTCCCCATCTTTCCTTATCAGGGTTACCCGGTTGGTATCCGTCCCAAAACCGGCTCCGGCCTCCTTGAGATTGTTGGCTGCGATCATATCTATGTTTTTGGATTCAAGTTTTTTCCGGGAATTCTCCAGCATGTTCTGTGTTTCCATGGAGAAACCGCAGACCACCTGGTCATCTCTTCGCATATTACCCACTGTTTTGAGGATGTCCCTGGTTCGTTCCAGAGATATTGTCATATCGCCATCCTTTTTCTTTACTTTCTCTTCACTGACATCAGCCGGACGATAATCGGCTACAGCAGCAGCCTTGACCAGGATATCCTGATCAGGGAAACGGCTGACAACTGCTTCGTACATATCCTGGGCACTGATCACGGGAACCATCCTGACAAAAGGAACCGGCTCCAGGGCCGTCGGTCCAGACACCAGGGTTACCTTGGCGCCGCGAAGCATAGCTCTTCTGGCAATGGCATAGCCCATTTTCCCCGTCGAATGGTTCGTGATGTACCGTACCGGATCAATAGCCTCACGGGTGGGACCGGCAGTTACCATAACTTTCAGACCTTCCATGTCTTTTCGGCAGGCGGTCTCTCGCAGTATATACTGATAAAGGGTCTCAGGTTCAGGCATCTTCCCTGCCCCGGTCTCCCCGCAGGCCAGATAACCGCTGGCAGGCTCTATTACCTCCATCCCATAATTGCGCAGCCTGTCCAGATTATCCTGCACGATGGGATTCTCATACATATGTACATTCATAGCGGGAGAAACCATGATCCTGGATGAGCAGGCCAGCGCTGTCGTACTCAGCATATCATCGGCGATCCCGTGAGCCAGCTTAGCAATGATGTTGGCGGAAGCGGGCGCTATCATCATGATGTCAGCTTTCTGAGCAAGGGATACATGTGCCACATGAAACTGGAAGTTCCGATCAAAAGTATCTACAAGACATTTGTTGCCGGTTAAGGTCTCAAAGGCTATAGGATTAATGAAGTTAACCGCATTTTCCGTCATGATCACGTGGACATCCGCATGCTGTTTGATCAGCATGCTGGCCAGACTGGCGGTCTTATAAGCTGCGATACTCCCTGTCACACCTAATACTATGGTCTTTCCTCTTAGCATATCTATACATCTCCACAGTTTCTACATATCTTCCAATCTTCCATGCTTTTCATAGCTGGTGATTCGGACAGGCTTATTATCCTCATCGACAAACACAACGGTTGGCTTATGGCTTTCTGCCTCTTCAGGATCCATCTGTGCATAGGCCATAAGGATGATTTTATCATGAACACTGACACAGCGGGCTGCGGCTCCGTTCAGACACATAACGCCGCTGCCCCGTTCCCCTGCTATCGTATAGGTTTCAAACCGGCTTCCGTTATTTATGTCTACAATCTGAACCATCTCGTACTCACGGATGCCTGCTGCATCAAGAAGATCCTCATCTACCGTTATGCTTCCGACATAATCAAGTTCTGCCTGGGTTACGGTTGCCCTGTGGATCTTCCCCTTCAGCATTGTGATCTGCATTATCTTATCCTCCGACTTAGTATTATATTGTGCTCGATCCCCCTTGTCGCGGCAAATGTCTATGCATCCTGACAAGTAAACTTGTCGTCTGCATAGCCGCTTGCCCTCTCCTTCTTCGTATAAGTCCCTCGCCCGCCTCCGTGCTCTGCACTCCCGTCGGGCTAAGGGGGATCTCCCACTTCCGCACTCCGTGCTCGTGCTCGATCCCCCTTGTCGCGGCAAATGTCTATGCATCCTGACAAGTAAACTTGTCGTCTGCATAGCCGCTTGCCGCTGGACTTATACGATGAAGTTATCGATCAGCCTTGTTTTGCCGATGTAGACGGCGATGGCGATGAGAGCGGGGCTGCTGATGGTTTCTATAGGCTGCATGGTTAGCCCGTTTACGGCTTCTACGTAGTCGATGCGGGCGAGAGGTTCTGCTTTGATCAGGTCAGTCATGGCCTTTTTGACTGCTGCTGCCTGGGTTTCTCCTTCTTCTACCATCTTCTGGCCCAGAAATATTGACTTGCTGAGGACCAGGGCTGCTTTTCTTTCTTCTTCGCTTAAGTATGTGTTTCTGGAGCTTTTGGCCAGTCCGTCTTCTTCTCTTACGATGGGGCAGCCCACAATCTCCAGATCCATGTTCATGTCTTCTACCATCCTGCGGATGATGGCCAGCTGCTGGGCGTCTTTCTGACCGAAATAAGCTCTGTCGGGACCTACTATATTAAAAAGCTTGCTGCATACTGTGCATACTCCGCCGAAATGGACCGGACGGCTGGCTCCGCAGAGGGTCTCAGTCAGTATATCCATATTAACGTGGGTGCAGAAGCCCGGTCGATACATTTCTTGGGGTTCCGGGTGGAATATAAGATCGGCTCCCAGAGACTGGCAGAAAGCTGCGTCCCTTTCCAGGTCACGGGGATAGGCTTCCAGATCTTCGTTGGGTCCAAACTGAGTGGGATTAACAAAGACGCTGACTACGGTCCGGTCATTTTGCTCTACGGATTTGGCTATAAGACTGCCGTGGCCTTCATGAAGGTAGCCCATGGTTGGAACCAGGCCTACGCTAAGTCCTTCTTTTCTCCACTCTTTTACTTTGCTTCTTACTTCTTCAACTGTAGCTGCTATCTGAATACTCATTTCCTGATCTCCTATATCCATAATCTTTTCAAGACTCGCCATCCGCTTATTACTCTAATCCTTCCAGGATGGATTCATCCATCTTGTAGCCTTCTTCCGGTGCCGGGAAAGATCCGTCTTTTACCGCAGCGTCATAGTCTTTAAAGGCCTGGGTCATCATCTCGCCCACATTGCCGAAGGTCCGGACGAATTTGGGCCGGAAATCAGAGAACATGGCCAGCATGTCCGCATAGACAAGGACCTGCCCGTCGCAGCCGTCTCCGGCGCCAATCCCGATCGTGGGAATACTAAGCTGCTCGCTGACCAGGCGGGCTAAGGGAGTGGGAACACATTCGAGGGTTACTGCAAATGCACCGGCTGCTTCTACCGCTTTGGCATCCTCGAGAAGCTTTCTTGCCTGTTCCATACTTTTACCCTGAACCTTGAATCCGCCGAAGGCATTGATTGATTGCGGAGTCATGCCGATATGAGCCACAACCGGGATGGAAGCCTGTGTAATGGCCTTGATACGGTCTGCTACTTCCACGCCGCCTTCCAGCTTGACCGCGGCACAGCGGGTTCCCTTCATGATTCTTCCTGCATTGACTACAGCGTCATAGACGGAAGTCTGATAGGACATAAATGGCATATCAACTACAACAAGAGCATTACTGGCACCTCTTACAACCGCTGCACCGTGATGGATCATATCCTCTACTGTCACAGGAATGGTGTCGCCATAACCTAACATTACGTTGCCCAGGGAGTCTCCTACCAGAATCGAATTGATCCCTGCCTGGTCCACCAGCTTGGCCGTAGAATAATCATAAGCTGTCAGCATGGAGATCTTCTCTCCCTTTTCCTTCATTGCACGAAATGTTGCTACTGTGTTTTTCATTGTGATCCTCCTGTTTCTTTGCTCTTTCTAAGCAGGTTTTCCATCTCCTCATAGTTTCGGGAAGGGTTCTTTTTTCTGCCGATCCGTGTCAGAATCTCTGACAACAGGATATACAAGTGCTTCTGGTTTTCATTAAGGCAATCCAGGTGCTTTTTGACCGTTCCGGTATCCACTCTTTCAACAGGACCGGTCAGGCTGGCCGTAGTTCCTGTATCTACGATATGCTGCATATTGCCGAGCAGAATAGGACGCAGAGCTGCCAGACCATCCTCATCACTAAAACCACACTGACCAAGCAGGTCCAGAGATTCCTGAACCAGTCCTACAACATGATTGCTGGCTATGGCCGCGGCACAATGGTAGCGAACCTTATCCCGGGCCTTAATGGAGATCACCGGATTACCCAGGTCCTCAAGCATTTTCCTGACTTCCTCAAGCCGCTTTTCCTGTCCTTCGATTGTGAAATATGCATGGGTTAACTCTTTGTAAGAATGGAACCGGTCACTAACCGCAAAGAGTGGATGGATAGAATAGCCAAAAGCACCTCTGTCTTCAATCCCGGCAAAAGCATCGCCGGCTGACAGAGCTCCGCTGCAATGACAGATGAGCTTGCCCGATATGGGCAGGTCCCTGATCTGAAGCCATACCAAATGAATCAGGCCGTCAGGAACGGTAAGAAACAGAGCATCACTATCCTCAACCAGCCTGTCCATACTTTCATAACAGACGGTATCGGTAAAATCTGACGCTTCCTGCGCTGACACCGGGTCGATGTCATAATAGCCTGTACAAGTCAGGCCCTTTTGTTCGAAATATTTTCCCAGGGAACAACCTACCTTCCCTGCTCCAACAAATCCGATCTTCATCTTCATCACCATCCTTTCAAAGTCCTTTTCTCCTTCCTGCCGTCCGGCAGGCAAATGCCATCCGGGATGCCATCTGTAATAAAGAAAAAGAAAAGCGCCGGGTATTCCGGCGCTGCTTTTCAATCAGTCAGGTGATGCTTCTGAGTCTCATTCCACATGGGATACAAGCTCTATCTTTCATGCCACGCCTGGGGTATAGTTCCGTTTGGATACTATCCGCGGTTATCAAACCTTAAGTAATGTAGCATGGAACGAGCTGTTTGTAAATAGAAAGATTTTCACATTATTGCTGTAGTTCCGGCACATTAAACAAAAAAACTGCCGCTTTGCTTAGTCGATGAAACCCCGATCCCGAAGTATTTCCTCAGTAAGGCCAACCAGCTCATAGACCATGCCATCGCAGTGTTCATGCTTGGGAAGGTCTGTCTGCATGTTCAACTTCAGAAGGTCTTTGCAATCAAGGAATCCTTCATGATTGACCCTGACCTTTCGCAGAAGCCCGGTTGCAGCTTCCTGATCACCTGCGCCGGCCAGGCCAAGCACCATTAAAGCTCCCGTAACAGCTCCGCAGGTTGATCCAATCCGCATACCGCTGCCGAAATTGGCCCCGACACGGAAAAGGGTATCCTCATCCATACCAAGCGCTTCTGCAAATGCTGCCAGGACTCCCTGGGCACAGTTATAATGAACATCGGTTCTTTCTCTTACCTGACGGGCCTTATCCAGATATTTACTCATATTATTCCCTTTCCTATTCCCTGCTATCTTCTGTGAGTATCGATCGGGCCTTATTATAATCAATCCCGGAACACCATGGCTCCGGGATAGGATGGTTCTTTATGAAAGATATTTTTTTAATTCCTCTGCCTTGTCCGTCTTCTCCCAGGGAAGATCCAGATCATTTCTTCCGAAATGGCCATAAGCCGCTGTCTGTTTGTAGATGGGTCTTCTCAGATCCAGCATCCGGATGATACCGGCCGGGCGAAGATCAAAATGATCACGGATGATATCGACGATCTTTTCATCCTTCAACTTTCCTGTGCCAAAGGTATCCACCATAATGGATGTAGGCTGGGCTACACCAATAGCATAGGACAATTGAATCTCACACTGGTCTGCAATGCCTGCTGCTACGATGTTTTTGGCTACATAGCGGGCAGCATAAGCCGCAGACCGGTCTACCTTGGTACAATCCTTTCCAGAGAAAGCACCGCCGCCGTGCCGGGCATATCCACCATAAGTATCTACGATGATTTTGCGGCCGGTCAGACCGGCGTCACCATGAGGCCCGCCAATGACGAAGCGTCCTGTAGGATTGATGAAATAATGGGTTTTTTCATCCAGCATTTCCGAAGGCAGAACCGGATCAAAGACATACTTACGTATATCCTTGCGAATCTGCTCCTGGCTAACCTCAGGATCATGCTGGGTAGAGAGAACCACCGTATCTAATCTCTCCGGTTTTCCCTCTTCATTGTACTCCACTGTCACCTGGGTCTTGCCATCCGGGCGGAGATAGGAAAGAGTTCCATCCTTACGGACCTTGGTGAGCTGTCTGGCCAGTTTGTGGGCCAGGGCGATAGGATAAGGCAGATATTCCTCCGTCTCATTGGTAGCATATCCGAACATCATTCCCTGGTCACCGGCTCCAATAGCTTCAAGATCTTCCTCATTCATAAGGTTTTCCTTAGCTTCCAGGGCCTTGTCGACGCCCATAGCGATGTCCGGTGACTGCTCATCCAGGGATACAATCACACCGCATGTCTGGGCATCAAAGCCGTATTTGCCCCGGGTGTAGCCAATCTCAGCTACCGTGTCTCTCACGATCTTCTGAATATCCACGTAGGCGTTCGTCGTCACCTCACCCATCACCATAACGATTCCGGTCGTCATAGCAGTTTCACAGGCTACCCGACTCATCGGATCCTTCTCCATCAGAGCATCCAGAATAGCATCCGACACCTGATCACACATCTTATCGGGATGTCCCTCCGTAACAGATTCGGATGTAAATAAAAGTCTCTCCATACACTCAATATATCCTTTCTTTTTCCATAATTGCTTCTCACTTGTCGACAGGAATCGAAGGCCTGCCATAGCCTGACATCGGTATCATCCTTCTCCTCATCTCACTATCATCCCACATCAAATGACACCAAAGCAGCTGCAGCATCTCATGCATTCAAAGTCCCTGTTCTGTAAATAAACTTATTACTCTCTTTTTCTGAATCCACCTTCTCGATCATTCCGCCCAGGCCGCGGATCTTCTCATCAAATCTCTCATAACCTCTCAATATATATCCAATCTCCGTTACCGATGTATAGCCCTCTGCTGCCAGACCGGCAATCACCAGGGCGGCTCCGGCCCGAAGATCCGGCGCCTCTACCTTAGCACCGGTATACTTCTCTACACCATAAATGATAGCAGTATTGCCGTCTACCATCTTAATATTGGCTCCCATACGGGCCAGCTCGTCCACATAGCGGAAACGGTTCTCAAATATACTTTCAGTAATGGTGCTGGTTCCTTTGGACAAGGCCAGGGTTACTGCCATCTGAGGCTGCATATCCGTGGGGAATCCGGGATAAGGCAGAGTCTTAATCTGTGTATGCTTAAGCCTTCTTGTCGCGATCACCCGGACTGCGTCATCCGACTCCTCTACCTGGGCTCCGATCTCCATAAGCTTGGCTGAAATGGCCTCCAGGTGCTTGGGGATTACATTCTTTACCAGAACATTGCCCCGGGTAGCTGCCGCAGCCATCATAAAAGTACCTGCCTCAATCTGATCAGGTATAATCGAGTACTCGGCATCGTGGAAGCTCTCCACTCCCTTAATACGGATCACGTCGGTTCCGGCTCCCCGGATCCTTGCTCCCATGCTGTTAAGGAAGTTAGCCACATCAACGATATGGGGTTCCTTGGCAGCATTCTCAATAATCGTATTGCCTTTCGCCATAGAAGCCGCCAACATGATGTTGATCGTAGCACCCACCGACACCACATCCAGATAGATGTGGGAGCCTATCAGCTCCTCGGCCTCAGCGACAATCATCCCATGCTCAATTTTAACCGTAGCACCCAGAGCCCGGAAGCCCTTGATATGCTGGTCAATGGGCCGGCTGCCTATATCACATCCTCCTGGCAAAACCACCTTGGCTTTATGGAATCTTCCCAGCAAAGCCCCGATCAGATAGTAGGAAGCCCGAATCTTACGTATATATTCATTGTCAACGATAAGATCATCCGTCATGTACAGATTCTTGCCGCTGATCACTACTTCATTATCACTTCTGCGGTCAATGGAGGCTCCCACACCTTCCATAGCCTGGAGAAGGACATTGATATCCCTGACATTGGGTACATTCTCAATCAGACAGGAGCCGGCTGTCATGATTGATGCAGCCAGAATACCCAGTGCTGCATTCTTGGCTCCGCCAATCACTACTTCCCCGACAAGCGGCTTCCCGCCTTTGATGATATAATGTTCCATCTTGCACCTCTAAATCTATGTAAATCAAATATATATCCTTGGTAATAGCAGTATTTCTCTTATACATCCTCAGCAGGCTCTTGTCAACATGAACCTTATTTTTTTGCTTTGCGCTTTTTTTTGCGAACCGAATAGCCAAAAGTCCCAAGCAGTCTGCCCAGATCATGGTAGCTCCCATGGGAATAGACTATCGGATGGGCCTGTTCCAGGTGGAAAGTCCCCTTTTCATCCATATACCGGTCGTCAACGCTGACATGAACCACTTCCGCAAGAAACATGGTATGCGAACCAAGCGCAATCTCCTGCCTGACTATGCATTCAATATTCACCGGGCTTTCTCCGATCAGAGGTGCCTGAATCCGTTTCGCCGGAAGCTTTTGAAACCCGGTTTCTTCCCATTTATCATGATCCCTGCCGCTTCTTACCCCACAGTAATCCGTCGCTCCTGTCATTTGACTGGTCGTCAGATTCACGGTAAACTCCCCGCTTCGGCGTATCATTTCATAAGAATACCTTTCCGGACGAACCGAAATGTACAGCATAGGTGGATTGGTACATACTGTTCCTGTCCAGGCAATTGTCAGCAGATTATCAGAGCCATCCTTGTCCCTCACACTCACCAGGACTGCCGGCAAGGGGTAAAGCATGTTGCCTGGCTTAAAATCAATTTTCCCCATATTTCAGCTCCATATAAAATACCCGATTAACCAGCTGCAGCTGCTCAGCATAGACATATATATTCCGTCTTAGATCTTAGCTTTGATGGCTTTTCGGATCTCCTCCATCTCCTCTTTGTCGATCTCATGCTGAGGCCAGGTCAGATCCACGCCATCGCCTTCATAGCGCGGGATGAGATGAAGATGGAAATGCTCCACCGTCTGTCCGGCGATCGCCCCATTATTCTGAACCAGGTTGAGTCCCTGACAGCCCAAAGCGTCCCGCATAGCCCTGGCAATGCAGGTAGCCAGAGAAAAAAGTCTTCCGGCAGTCTCCGCATCAAGCTCATAGATATTATCAAAATGCTCCCGGGGTACAATTAAAGCATGCCCCCGGCTTGCAGGATTCACATCCAAGAATACCCGGAACCAGCTGTCTTCGTAAATGGTTGCTGAAGGAATAGATCCTCTGGCGATCTCACAAAACAAACAGTCTTTCTTCATCACAATTTCCCTTTCTTTTTTTGTCTTGATCGTTTCAGGGTCACAATGTTCACAAACCGATGATGTCCGCATGAATCGGTTTACTGATATTATCTGCTTTAATACAGGAAAATCAAAGCAGACCGGGCCGGCAGATAAACCTTGATGGAATAATCCCTCAGATCCCGGAAAACCGGCTCAGCATTATATTCCTGCCCTTCATAAAGACCGTCTCCCCCATACTCCACAGAATCACTGTTCAGAATCATCCTGTACATGCCTCTTTGGGGTACCCCGATCCGATAATTTCTTTTCTCCATCCTGTCAAAGTTGCATACAAAAAGAAGATTCTCTCTTCTGCGAGGATCCTTTCTCACAAAGGTTACCACCGAATGCACCGCATCCATTCCGTTGATCCACTCAAAAGATCCCCTATGCATATCAAACTCGTACAAGGCCGGATATCGCCGGTAGATCTTAAGAAGGTCTCTGGCAAAGAGCATGGAAGGCGTCTCCTGACCGGCATGAAGAGCCCACATTTTTTTGCCCGGCATCCCCATCAAAAGAGCATAGGCCACCTTCTCTCTTGCTGCAAGATCAGGATTGCTGCTCACCGTACTTTCAGCCTTTCTCCACTCATGATTCAGAAGCACAACCTGGTCTCTGTCCGCCATTCTCATCACAGGCAGGGTCAGAAGATAATGATTCCTCTTCTGCTCTTCCCTGTCCATTTTCAGATATCGGTTCATATTAGACTTAATATGATAATTCCATTCCAGGTCAAAATCAGGTGCCTTAAGCTCCCGCATCCACCCGGCTCCGTCTTCCCTAAGATCCCACTGGCTTACACAATCACCGATAAAAAGAATGCCGGAATCAATATTCCTCACTCCCTCCATCAATTCATTCACCAGATCATAACTTCTCCGTACCAGGTCAATCCAATCCTGATTCTTGACACTATCATCCCGTAAATCTGCGGCAACGGAAGCAATTCGCTTGCGGAAGCCATGAAATGCAAATCCATCGATATGATATTTTCGCAGCCAGAAGACCAGATTCGAAAGAATATAGCTTGTCAGTTCCGGTGACCGATAGAAAAGATAAGTGTATCCGGTCTCTTCAATCAGCCTTGTCAGCCCTTCCGATGTTCCTTCCGGCATCAGGTCCGCAAACTCCAGGAGATAGTCAAAGGCTCTCTGAAGATAGTCCGTGCTGATCTCCAGAAGTACCGGCATCTGGTTCTTGTGGCATTCATTCACAAAAGACCTCATCCGGTCGGGACCACTTCGGCTGTAGATGGGCTCGAAAAGACTGTTGCGGGAAGTCTTCAGTCTCTCACGGCTGGCGATATCCCGCAGTTCCTCCGACATAGAGTCATCCTCTCCCGGTGTATTCTTCAGAAGTATATGGGAGTGCCCCATATCGATAACAACTTCTCTAAGCCTCTCTTCAGGAAAGGTCAGTTCCGGCTCAAACATTTCACAAACAGACACAGGCCGGCTGTGGATATCACGAATATTCCTTGAGGACATCCACTGGTCATCATCCCATCGGAAAAGATCAAGATCCATAATAACAGAAGCGCCATTCTTCTGTTTTTCATTCATAACAGCGTAGGGATCCGTCTTCTGACTAACCTCACCCTGCCAGTTCTTTATCTCATACTTATAGAGCTGTCCTGCATGAGCACCCGGCAGAAACAATTCAAACAGGCCGCTGTCTCCAACTCGCCTCATGGGATAGATCATCCCATTCCAAAAGTTAAAGTCTCCTACAACACTGACCCTGCGGGCCATAGGTGCCCAGACAGCAAAATACACTCCCTCTGTCCCGGCAAGCCTGATCACATGACTGCCCAGCTTTCGGTAAGCCACATCCCACATGCCCTTGTCAAAACTCTCAAGCTCTGATTCCGAGATCTGACTCTCATAAGAATAGGGGTCTTCGCTGACAAAGCTGTTGCCATCCTGGAATGACATCTGGATCTGGTAGGGAAAGGATCTCCTGTTGGGCAGAAAAACAGCAAATATCGGCTGACGTTCCACCTGATCCATAGGATAGTGGTTTCCTTCACCGTCAATCAATTCCATGGCTACAGCATCCGGATGAAAGGCAGATATAACCTGCCCGCTGGACACAAAATGCCTGCCAAGAAGGCGGTCAGGCCTGTCACAATTGCCATATACAAGCTCCATCACGGCATCTTGCTGCATCACTTCACTGATCTCAAATCTCATCGACGCAGTTCCTTCCCTAAATGGTCATGATATCCCGGCAGCTAATCAGGCAGGCGAGAGCTCTTCGACAGCTTCTCCCCAATCTGCAGGGACGCCTTTCAAGTGTCAGATATTAAACATCCTCACCGGCACTGCCGGCAGGAGCAATCATATTATCTTAGTCAAGGTATAAGGTCTTCATTTTGCCTCCTTTTTGGCGTTCATATGATTGAT
>CAMOVS010000011.1 GCA_946627575.1 uncultured Lachnospiraceae bacterium | reverse complement strand
AACCGAATACTACAGGTTGGGTTTCTATATTCCCTGGCATAGAGCCAAGTGGTAATATGGTTGATAGCACCGGCTGATAGCCAAATGATAGCATTCGTTCGGATAGCGTGTGGAATTAAGATCACACAGGATAAGTGAAGCAAAATAAACCAACAACGCCTATACAAAACTGTTTAGTACCAGGCGAAAAGCCTTGAGTACGAATAATCGCGAAGCACACGAGCCGGGCCAAGACCCTGCTGAACTGAGACAAGGAACAGTTCAGCAGGGTTTTCCGCGTTCTGCGAAGAATGAACCTGTCACTATTTTCCTCATGCTTGATACTAATACGATGGACAAGAATAAATAAGTTTAATATTATTATTAAGTAAATACGAGATGAAAGCACGGCAAGCAAGGAGAAAGAAGGAAAGGTAGATGGAAAATCTTTTTATGGGCGGTGGCTTTAATATTATCAATTTTCTTTTATTGCTTTTGTTCGGTTATACTTATAAGTCTCCCTATCTTCTGATTACGGAAGGTTATACATGGCCGGCGTGTGGAAAATTCTGGAAAAGTCCGGAATTCCCGGCTGGTGGGCCTTGATCCCTGGTGCAAGGGAATATCAGCTTGCCAGGTGTGCAGGACGTGAGCCGGAAGGACGTCCCCTTTCTGTTGCGGCTTTTATTACCAGGGTGCTGCGAGTTCTGGGCTTGCTGCCCCTCCTTGCACTCAAAGGTGCCATGGAACTCCTGAGCAACCCCTCCTTGTTTATTCTTGATGAACCCGATTCGGGTCTGGATGGTGTCATGGCGCGGGAGCTCTTTGTTCAGCTTAGGAAAATCGCCGATACCGGGAAGATCGTCATTGTGATCACTCATACGCCGGACCGCGTGATTGACTTTGCCATAATGTCTATGATTACCCTGGAATTTATCGATAAAGATAAACGCTAACCGTTTTTATCCATGAATCTACTAGAATAGCACCGTTCCCAACCTATAAAGAGTGGAAATTATGCTTTTCATGTTGACAGTCTGAACTTTGACGGTTATAATAGTCCAGATGCTTTACTATTTTCTTCTGTTATTTGAGCATTCTTTGTTGCTTTATTACCTTAGTAAGCAGTAACTCTTCTATGCTGACGGAATAGGATCTTAAGGAAAGTGTGTAAGACTATGAGGAAGAAGAGCAATGATCTTGACGGCCAGATTCAGATTTGCTTCACCTTTATGCAGAAGATGGAGCAGTTAGTTGCTGAATATGCCAGGAAGAAGGGCCTGACATATACAGGACTTATGGTGCTGCGCATCATCTATGGAGAAAAATGCTGTACCCAGAAACAGATCAGCGACATGACCAGCTATCCCAAGCAGACGGTTAACATGATCATCCGGGGCTTTCTGGAGAAAGAGTGGGTAGAGCTCAAGGAATCAAAGGAAGACAGAAGGATCAAGATGGTTCGCCTGACGCCGGAAGGCATGGCTTTTGCGACGAAGACTATTGAACCCTTCCTGACTTGTGTCAGAATAGTTTTTGGAGCAGTAGACGCGGAGGACCGCATGGGCATGGCAAAGGCCTTAGCGGCTTTTGACGATGCATTTTCAACAGAAATAAAAGGATTGCTTTCATAATATGAAAAGCCTGAACGATAAAGATAAAGAGACAGTTAAGAAACGAAGAAAATGGTTTGTTAATATATTATTTTTACTTGTCCTTACCGGAGCAACCCTGCTGGCCCTGCTTCGAGGACGTGATCTCGGCGCTCTGTTAAAGGTGCTTGGCGATGCAGATATCCGATGGCTGATTCCGGGCGTGGGGCTCATGATTTTGTTTATATTGGGAGAGTCTGTTATCATCCGTCACTTGCTGGGCGGGATTCAGTCGCCTCTTCCCTTTTTCCGATGTGCCCAGTGTTCTTTTGTTGGTTTTTTCTTCAGCTGTGTGACTCCTTTTGCCGGCGGCGGACAGCCTGCCCAGGTCCTGTTTCTCAGGAGGAAAGGCGTGTCTTCCGCAGTGGCCGTTCCCATGCTGGTCATGATCACCATTAGCTATAAGCTGGTGCTGGTGGTTTACGGTGCTGTAGTATTTCTGCTGAGGCCGGAGCCGGTCTGGACTGCTTTGGAGCCGGTCTGGATCTGGTGCGTCTGGGGATTTTTCATCACCACATTCGTAGCGGGATTTTTCCTTCTGGTTATTTTGTTTCCGGATACCATGGAGGGACTTCTGCGTCGACCTCTGGCCTTGGCCCAGAACAAGATTCCGAAACTGCGTAAAAAAGACCTTACAGGACGATTGCATCGCTGGATGGCCCAATACCGGCTGGCAGCCGGCTATCTGAAAGATCTGAGATGTCTTGGGCGGGTTCTGGCGATGACGATTGTACAGCGGACCTTGCTTTTCCTGGTGTCTTATCTGGCGCTTCGGGCTTTTGGCATTCGGTTATTATCTCCGGCGGACGCCGCCTTGATCCAGGGTATGATCTCCCTGGGAACAGACCTTCTGCCCCTGCCTGGCGGCACGGGAGCGAATGAAACCATGTTTCTCTCTATTTATACACCGCTGCTTGGAGACCTTGCACTGCCGGTATTGCTCGTGTGCCGGGGCATCAGCTACTATGCTCAGCTTCTGATTACTGCTGTTTTTACAGCTGCAGCTCTTACCGGAGGAAAAAAGTTTACTCGCGGGAAGAAATAAAGATAAGGAGTCCCCATGGAACATAAAAATAAAAAATCTGTTTTCATCGGCATGGCAGACTACACGGTCATATTGACCTTCATCGGTCTATTGTCCTCCGTGTTTGGAATGGTTCAGGCCATGGCCGGTCATTTCCGTCTGGCTATCTTCTGCCTGGCTTTTTCCGGCCTTTGTGATGCTTTTGACGGAAGGGTGGCCCGGACGAAAAAGAATAGAAGCAGGAAGGCGATCCTTAACGGAATCCAGCTTGACTCCCTCTGTGATGTCATATGTTTTGGTGTATTTCCCATAATGATCTGTACTCTGCTTGGTGTTAACGGCATCCTGGGGGCGATTTCTGTAGCGATTTATGCCATAGGCGGCGTCACCAGGCTGGCCTGGTTTAACGTGCTGGAAACGGAGGAGCTTTATTCCGGAGAGAAAGGGGAATCGGTCTACCACGGCCTTCCCATTACTTCCATTTCCGTAATCCTGCCCCTGGTTTTTCTTTTGAGCTTTGTAGTGAGAGATGAGTGGGTGCCGACCATCCTGACCCTTACCCTTCTGGTGACAGGCCTGCTTTTTGTACTGAATTTTAAATTACGCAAGCCCAAGCTTCGGGTGATTGTGATTTTGATTCTGGTGGTTGGCGCAGCCACACTTGCGATTCTTTTCTTCTCACGTCACCATGTGATGCCCGTGTCTCAGCCGGGGGAAGATGGACCGCTGATTGATGTAATCAAGGAGGAACAACCATGATAGATCGGCAGGACAGGATGACTCGCTGGCTGTATGGGACAGCGCCAGGCCGGGCTCTTCTGCCATTACTGATTCGACCCGCTGTGAGCCGGTTTGGGGGCTGGTGTATGGATCGCCGGGCCTCCCGTCTGCTGATCCGGCCTTTTGTCCGGAGCAGCGGTATCAGGCTGCATGATTACCCCCGAAGGTCCTACCGGTCTTTTAACGATTTTTTTACCAGGTCTATTCTTCCGGGGAAGCGTCCTGTGGACAGTCGTCCTGAGGTGCTGGCGGCACCCTGCGATGGAAAGCTGACAGTATATACTATCACAGAAAATAAGAGATTTCTCATCAAGGGGGTTGAGTATACACTTGACCAGCTCTTGCGGGATAAGGAATTAGCCGGCAGGTTTAACGGAGGCTCTTTGCTGCTGTTTCGCCTGAGTGTCTCTGATTACCACCGGTATATATGGAGCCTGGACGGGATCCCGGGAGAAGCTGTCCGCATACCGGGCGTCTATCACACGGTTCATCCCGCCGCCGCCGCTTCTGAGGCTATTTATCGGGAAAACACACGGGAATATGTGGTAGAACATACCGCGGATTTCGGAGATGTGCTTATCATGGAAGTAGGGGCCATGCTTGTGGGGAGGATTGAAAACCACGCCATGCCGGATAAGGTCTTCCGGGGTCAGGAGAAGGGATTTTTCTCCTACGGAGGATCCACGATTCTCATGCTTCTGGAGCCGGGGCGGGTCGCTATGGCGCAAAAGCTTGTGGAAAGAAGTCGGAAGGAGCGGGAGACTCCTGTTAAGCTGGGACAGGCTATTGGCCATCTTCAGCCGTGAATCATTCCGCATGAGATAGCCTGAAGGACATAAGGAAAATAAAGACGAATAAAAGGAGCTGCCGCAGACACTCCCCATGAAACTTTGAAGGGGATCGTAACTGCGGCGGGTCCTTTTTTATACAATGATGCAGCTTATACAATTATGCAGTTTATATAGTGATGCAGTCTATATAATGATGCAGCACCGGCGGCAGCCGGCATGAATGTCTGTCATAGATCCCAAACTTATCAGTCTGAACGCTTACAGAATATGAAAGTGCTGCAGGGCCTTATAGATCCCGTCTTCATCTACGGAATCCGTGACATAGTCCGCAGCTTCTATGGCATCGGGAGTTCCGTTGCCCATGGCTATGCCAAGGCCGGCGGCCTTAAGCATATCAACATCATTTTCACTGTCGCCGAATACGATCACATCGGACAGATCGATCTGCCTGCCGGCCAGAAAGCGGCGGATGCCCTGGGCTTTGCCGCCCCCCTTACTGATGATATCCACACCTCCGGGATGCCAGCGGGTGATACGGCAGTCGGGAAGCATATCCTTCAGGCGCCGCTCGTCTTTTTCTTCAATAAAGCAAACGGCCATAAAGATGTCTCCCCCCTCATAGAGCATCTCAACAGGAGCTTCGGTGGATACATCTCCAAGAGTCTCGATGACATGCCGGTTGACGAAGTTGATATAGACCCGGTTTTCTTCCATGATCTCTATCGGAATTTCTTTCCTGTGGAAGATATCAAGGATGCTATCCAGGTTTTTTTCTTTAAATGTAAGTCCGTCTATGAGAGCCCGGTCCTTATTGTGGATCATCTGGCCGTTCATCATGACGTAAGCGTCAAAGGGGATGTCGTGTCCGGGCAGTTTCTCCAGCTCCTTCATGTGCCTTCCGGTAGCCAGGGCACAGGGAATTCCTTTATCCTGAAGCTGGCTTATGGCCTGTCTGGTACTGTCCGGCACATCGTGGATCGAATGAGAGACCAGGGTGCCGTCCAGATCGAAGAAAATGAATCTGGGATGAAAGTCTTTGATCATGTGGTCTGCCATGAAGAGATCTCCTATACAAATGATAATAATATCCTGACTTGTGACCCCGATATCATATCATAGATATTTATATGATCTCAATATTTTTTTGAGTTTCGCCTGCATATCTGATTGCATGTGGCAGGCTTATTTCTATGCCCTGTAAATATCCTTGGAAGCTTTGACATCGTTGGGGGGATTTGTTATAGTAGGACAACAGATTTTTGCCTGATTTACAGCGATGAAGCAGCAGGCAGAAATAGATATGCCTGCATGACATCAGAATGATAGCAGGAGGACTCTAAGAAAACAGGAGATGAAGATGCAGTACGTGTGCAGTGATATTCATGGACAATATGATCTATATAAGCAGCTGATGGAAATCATAAAACCGGAGGATACTCTCTATGTTATAGGAGATATGATTGACCGGGGGCCATCCAGTATTCCTATTCTTCAGGATATGATGAAGAGAGACAATGTCATTCCCTTCCTGGGCAACCATGAACTGATGATGCTGGACTATCTGGATCAAACCGGTATGCCGGAATCCTGGTTCTATGGGGGCAATGGAGGTCAGATGACCTATAAGGAGTTCCAGGCACTTGATCCGGAAGCCAGGGAAGAGATTGTGACCTATCTCAGGGAGTCCTGGGTTCAGAAGTATGTGGAAGTGGACGGAATCCCCTACGCCCTGTCTCACAGCTTTTTTCTCCCGGATCATACCGGGGAAGATCTGAGATACTCGCAAGTGGATTCATGGGACGATGCCTTTATGGCTGTCTGGTATTCCCCTTATCGTCTCTGGGAGCATGTGGATCCGGAGCTGTACGATGACGGCTATATCCACATCGTCGGCCACATTCCGGTCCAGACCAAGGGGATGGAGAAGCCTCCTTTCTACAGCCCTGCGGTTGGGGAGAGCCTTATTACCATTGACGGTGGATGCAATCTGATCGCCCGGGGCAGGTACGGAGGACTTTACTGTATGAGTCTTGGCGAGGAGAGAAGGGAGTTCTGGTTTTCGCCTTATGATAAGGCATAGGAAAGAATCATCGTAAAAATGGGGGAGATGTGGTGACATATGTGTCTGTATACGGATTCTTTTTTTGTGAATACAAAAAGAAATAATACCCCTTTGTTTTTGGAATTTAATATAATATTTTCAGAAATTAATATTGAATAACAGGCAATTGTATGGCATATTATTATTATACAGTAGAAAGTATAACGTGGATTCTCTTTTATAAAGGGGGTGTTATTATGAGAGAGAATACAGGTGCATATGTCAAAAGAATTGCTTTAATGGCGGGTATGCTGCTGGCGGTCCTCTTATTTCCTGTGACAGCCCAGGCTAAAATCAAGGGAGGTACATGCGGGGCTTCTCTTTTTTGGCTCTACAATACGGATAATAAGACTCTGACGATTGCCGGCAGCGGGAAAATGAACGATTACAGCCCATCTGCGGAAGCTCCATGGTTTCTGATGAACAAGGATAATACGGATGAAGACTTTGACTTCTCCAGGATCGAGAAGGTGGTTCTGGGAAAAGGGATTACCTATATAGGCAGCTATGCTTTTCATGGTCTCTATATATCCCAGGTTAGTATGCCGGATACGATTGAGCAGATCGGAAAAAAGGCCTTTGCAGAATGCGAAGACCTGGAGATCAAGACCCTGCCGCCTAAGCTGAAGATTATAGGAGACAGTGCATTTTCCAGAGTTTATATACGGACTATCAGCCTGCCTTCCTCCTGCATCAGCATAGGAAAATACGCTTTTTCCGGTGGTATTCTGGATTATATCTATATCCCGCCTACGGTAAAAAGTATCGGTAAGTATGCCTTTGGTTTCTATGCCCATGGCTGGGATGATGATTATGAACTGGACGATTCAACGCCCAAGAAGCATATCAAAAAGACACCAGGCTTTTATGTCGTCGGACCGTCCAGCAATATCACTTCTTCCTCCGCCTACAAATACGCCAAAGCCTGGGGGCTGGAATACCGCATGAAGGGTGTTAAAGCTCCTAAGATCAAGAGAGCCAAGAATGTAAGGACCAGGAGGATTTATCTCAAATGGAAGAAAAAGAGCGGATCAGGCTATCAGATCCGTTATTCCAAAGACAAGTATTACTATAACGGTACAAAGTATATTACCATCAATAATAAAAAGACGACGAGCAGAAGGACAGCGAAGTTAAGCAGGAAGAAGACCTATTATATCAGCATCCGCTATTTTAAGAAGATTAACGGCAAGAAATGCTATTCCGAATGGAGTCCCAGCAAGAAGGTCAAGATTAAGAAATAAGTCAGGACCGGCCTGTGAATCCTTTGTTTGACCTATGTGTATTTAAGTGTTATAATAATCCACATAAATGGATCTGAGTTTTTGAGTGATCCGCAAGATGTATTCATGCTGTAGGCGGAATATGTCCTGCGGATTTTCTTTTGGCTTAACAGCTTGGATTCAGGGTGTTTGTTACTATTTGTTACTATTAATTCTTTTATCATTTGTCTTTAAGTGAAGGAGGGACATTATGGCAAAGTATGTAATGGGTATTGACGCGGGGACGACAGGTATTCGGGCGATTGCTTTTGATCACGATTCCAATATCTTATCCAATGCTTATTCGGAGTTCACCCAGTATTTCCCGGAGCCGGGCTGGGTAGAGCATGACGCGGATGAGATCTATGACGTGACCATGAAGATGATCAAGCAGTGCGTGGATGAAGGCGGACTGAGCCTGGATGATCTGGTGGCCATCGGCATTACCAACCAGAGAGAAACGACCGTTCTTTGGGATAAAGATACAGGCAAGTCGGTATACCGGTCCATCGTATGGCAGGATATGAGAACGGCCGACCGTGTGGCAGAGTTCAATGCCAAATATATGCCTGATAAATATGGCTCTCTGGGCAGCATCGCCATGACCAACGGCAGCGGGCCCAAGATCGAATGGATTATGGCTCATGATCCCGAGGTGAAGAAGGGGATCGAAGAAGGTAAAGTCCTTTATGGCTGGGTGGACACCTGGCTCATGTGGAAGCTGTCCGGCGGCAAGGCCCACGTCACGGACTTCACCAATACCGCTGGAACCCTGCTTGGTGATGTAACCACTCTGGATTATGATCCCGAGATGCTGAAGGAATTCGGTATCCCCAGAGAGATCCTTCCGGACCTGACCCTGACCGGTAAGACCATCGTTTATACCGATCCGGATGCTTTCTTCGGCTACAAGATCCCCATCGGGGCCACATCCGGTGACCAGACTGCCGCAGCGGTAGGCCAGGCCTGCATCAAGCCGGGTATGATCAAGAATACTTACGGAACCGGTTCCTTTATCGTTTTGAATGCCGGTGATAAGCTGCCTCAGAATATCCCGCATGAGACCGGCCTCTTTATCGAGACCGCCAATGATATAGCCGACAAACAGCATTATGCTCTGGAAGGCTTTGCCAATGTATCCGGCTCGGCGATCCAGTGGCTGAGAGACGGAGCCGGCGTGGTTTCCAATGCCAAAGAGGCGGAGGAGCTGGCTAATTCTGTTGAAGACAATGGCGGGGTATATTTCGTTCCTGCCTTTGCCGGTCTGCCTAACGGATCCGACCCCTATGCCAGAGGTACCATCATCGGTATTACCAGAGGAACCACCAAGGCCCACCTCTGCCGCGCGGCTATCGAGGCTATGGCTTATCAGGTAGCCGAGTCCTTCAATGCCATGGCAGAGTATGCCGGCGTTGAGATCCAGTCGGTTCGCGCAGATGGCGGCGGAGCCCAGAACGACTTCCTCCTCCAGTTCCAGGCTGATATCCTGGGTGTTCCGGTAGAACGTCCGGTCATCACAGAGACCACCTGCCTGGGTGTTGCCTTCCTGGCCGGCGTAGCCACAGGATTCTGGAAGGATATGGAAGAGGTTGCCTCCAAATGGCAGTGCGAGAAGCGCTTTGAGCCAAGACTCAGCGAAGATGAGAGAAAGAAGCTGATGGACGGCTGGAACAAAGCGGTCAAGCATGCATCCGGCTGGCTCAAATAATAGAAAGAAAGGGAAAAATGGGTAATATAGCATTTGTCCATGGCAATGTCATACCCATGGATGTGAGGAAAAGATATACTGCTGTTCTTGCCCTGGATGGAAAGATTGCGGCAGTGGGGAATGACCAAGAGATAAAGGAAGCGGCAAAAAAAGCCGGGATTCCTGTAAAAGATCTGAAAGGGGCTACGGTTCTGCCCGGTTTTCATGACTGTCATGCCCACCTGTCCTTAACCGGATTCGATGCCCAGGGAATCAACATGTACGATGCCAAAGATATCCCTGAGGTCATCGAACGGCTGAAAGAGGCTGATGCAAGCTGGGATCAGGACCGGTGGCTCTACGGGATGCGGATCGACGAAGGCCTTCTGGCCGAGAAGCGACCGCCGACCATGGAGGAGCTGGATGTCATCGGCAGGCCGGTATTTATATCGGACCGTGGAGGCCATTATGTTCTGGTCAACCGTCTTGCCTACGACGCCCTGGGGATCGATGACGATCTGGAAGGCGTCCGCAAGGACGAGTCCGGCCGGTTGACCGGCCGCCTCCAGGACAAGGCCAACAAGGAAGCCCGCAACCGCTTCCCCAGAACCAGACAGGAGTTCTATGAGGCTATGAAGTGGACCGGGGAGGAGGCTCTCAGGAAGGGCATTACCACCATCCATGCCCAGGAAGGCTTTACCAAAGACGATCCTGCGGTAGAGCTTCTGCTGGAGCATGAAGAAGATTTCCCGGTAGATCTGGTTATTTACTGGTGCTACATGCCGGAAGCCGACGATCCTCTGGCCAAGAAGATGGGGATTCTGGGAGGCGACATCCTTCTGGATGGTTCCATTGGTTCAAGGACGGCAGCCTTCTTCGATCCCTATTGTGACGGGGATGGCTGCGGCTATCTGAACTACACCTACGAAGAAGCCAGGGACTTTGTGGAGAGCGGGATTGTCCGCGACCTGGCCATGAGCTTCCACGTCATAGGTCAGAAAGGGATCAGCACAGCCCTCGATATCTATGAAGAGGTCATGGGAAAGCATCCGGAGAAAAAGGACACTGCCAGGCTTCGCCTGGAGCATTTCGGCTGGCCGGACCAGAGAGACATCGACAGGGCGGCTCAGATGGGTGTCCGCATCTCAACCCAGCCTCCATTCACCTATCTTAGAGGGGGCCCGGAGTCCATCTACCGGTCCAGACTGGGAGAAGACCGGGAGAAGGCCGGATATCCTCTGAGACTCATGCTGGATGCCGGTCTTTGCGTAGGCGGCGGATCCGATTCGGATATCACGCCCCTGGATGCACTTCTGGGAATCCACGCAGCGGTCAACCAGCCCTATCCGGAGAACTCGGTAACGCCCTACGAGGCTGTCCGCATGTACACCAGCGAAGGAGCAAGGTGCGGCTGGGAAGATGATTACAAGGGTAAGCTGAAGCCGGGTATGCAGGCCGACATGGTCATCCTGGAAGAGGATCCGCTGACCGTCAATCCTCAGACCATCAAGGACATCAAGGTCCTTGGTACGGTAAGAAAGGGAGACCTGGTCTACGAGAATGGAATCTGAGAGAGAATGACTACGAATAAAGAAGAGCAGTAGATCATGAATAGCAAATAATAGTGAATAGCTGGGACGTATCGTTTTTGACCTGCCGGTTGTAGGGATTTCCTTCCTTTTGCCGTATGGTCCGGAGGGATGCGTCCTTGCTGCTTTCGCTTCCGGTACAGAATTCTCGCCAGGTAAGCCGTGAGATGAATGTGCAGGAGCTGGCCGGAGGAAATGCCTTATGAGAATCGGAAAAAAAGACTTTGATTTCGACAGGAAAAGCTATGTCATGGGGATACTGAACGTAACTCCGGACTCCTTTTCCGATGGCGGAAGCCATATGGATACCGACCGTGCTCTGACTCATGCCCTGAAAATGATCGAAGACGGGGCTGCCATCATTGATGTGGGTGGAGAGTCTACGCGGCCGGGCTATGAGGAGGTTCCTGTTCAGGAGGAGATCGAAAGAGTCGTGCCTGTAATCAGGGCTTTAAAAAAGAATACGGATGCGGTGGTATCTCTGGATACCTGCAAGCACCAAGTCGCAAGGGCCGGGATTGAGGCAGGAGCTGACATGATCAATGATATATGGGGCCTCCGCCGTGACCAGGGGGAGATGGCTGGCCTGATCGCCCGAACCGGCCTGCCCTGCTGCCTTATGCACAACAGGGAAAGCATTTTTAAAGAAAACCATGCCGGAAAGCCGGAATCGGGAAGAGAGGAGTCCGACAGGGAGGGAGATGGTTTCCTGGGAATCTTTTGCAAGGAGATGGAGGAAAGCCTCCGCATAGCAGAGAGAGCCGGAATTCACCGAGATCGGATCATCCTGGATCCCGGCATTGGATTCGGAAAAAGCTATGAACAGAACCTGCTTATGATGAAGAACCTGATGATTATGAATCAATGGAAATGCCCCATCCTGCTTGGCACCTCAAGGAAGTCCATGATCGGGATCAGTCTTGACCTTCCGGTTCATGAAAGGGAAGAAGGCACCCTGGCCACGACAGTGATCGGGCGGATGGCAGGAGCCTCGATCTTTCGCGTGCACAATGTTAAGGCGAATGTAAGGGCCTTGAAAATGACCGATGCCATAGCAGCTTGTTAGATGTTTTATTCAATTTGACAATCATGTCATAATGAACTACCATAGAAAAGAATCAATATATTATAAAACCCGCCCCGCGGCAAAGGAGATGATCATCTTTGGATACGATCTTAGAGCAATTAAGAAAGACAAACATGTCCCATCATATTTTTGAAGAAGATAAAGGAAGTAAGAAAGATACGGCCTCTTCCCCGAATCCGGAAGAAAAGGTACCGTTAAAAGGCAGGTATCGCTGCCGGGTATGCGGCTATATATTTGACGAGGCGGAAGAAGGAAGACCTTTCTCCACATTGACGGAATGTCCTTTGTGCCATGTAAGCCCGGGCGGATTTCAGCAGATCCGGTAGAAGGGTAAAGGGGAAGAAGGGATCCGGCGCAGAACAGCAGCTGATTGCTGGCCGGCAGCCGGCTCCGGAAGGATACTGACCATTTAGAAAGGGGATTATCATGATTTCAGAAGGAATGTCGATCACATTGACAGAAGAGGTTACAGATCAGAATACAGCGCTGGCCCTGGGCAGCGGGACCCTGAGAGTATACGGTACACCTGCCATGACGAAGCTGATTGAGCAGGCGGCGGTAACTCTTCTGGAAGGCAATCTGGACGGAGGGATGACGACCGTAGGGACGGGGATTGAGGTGTCTCATATCGCGCCCAGTCCCGTGGGGAGCCAGATCAGCTGCCAGCTGACTCTAAGTAGGATTGACCGTAAGAAGCTGACCTTTGACGTGGAAGTCCGGGATGAGATGGAAGAGATTGGCCGGGGCAGCCACACCCGGTTTATCGTGGATGCTGAACGGTTCCAGACCAAGGCCGACGATAAGCGGATATAAAGCTGCTGTTTGGGCTT
>CAMOVS010000010.1 GCA_946627575.1 uncultured Lachnospiraceae bacterium | reverse complement strand
TAATGGTCAGTGGCTTCCGTTTTCTCTTCGGGATGAAAGAAACTACAGATTTCTGCAGCGAGCTTTTCCGTTATGCCCGGAACGGCCCGGAGCTCTTCTTCCGATGCCTCCCTGATCTTTCCGATATCCTTAAAATGCATCATCAGGGCCTTACGCTTTGCCGGACCGATCCCCCGGATGTCGTCCAGGACCGAATGAACCTGCTCTTTTCCCCGAAGGGCTTTGTGGTAGCTGATGGCAAAACGATGGGCCTCATCCTGAAGTCTGGTGATCATACGAAAGGCTTCGGAATTCCTGGGGAAGGCTACGATCTCATTCTGATAGTAGAGGCCCCGGGTCCGGTGCTTATCATCCTTGACCATGCCGCACACCGGTATGTCCAGTCCCAGATCTTCCAGCACCTTCAAAGCGATGTTGACCTGTCCCTTTCCTCCATCCATCATAATGATATCAGGAAAACGGGTGAAGCTTCCCAGCTTTTGATCCAGACCTTTCTCCTCCCGCTCCTTCTGCTCCCGGAGACCGTGGGAGAATCTTCTGGTCAGGGCTTCCTCCATGGAAGCATAGTCATCCGGGCCGGCTACTGACCGGATTCGAAATCTTCGGTAATCACTTCTCCGGGCTTTGCCGTGCTCAAAGACCACCATGGAGGCAACATTTTCATAGCCATTGGTATTGGATATATCAAAAGCCTCCATCCTGTCGAGTCCCCGGATTCCCAGCAGGTTCTCGAGTTCCCGGACAGCCCCCCTGGTCCGCTGCTCTTCTCGCTTTATCTTCTCCTTGTCCTTATCCAGAACATTCTGAGCATTCTCCTGAACCATGTGAAGCATCTGGTGCTTGCTTCCTCTCATGGGAACAAGCAGGCTGACCTTGCCCCCTCTTCTTTTCGAGAGCCATTCACTGATGATCTCTTCCTCCGGCAAAGGCTCCTGGGTATGAATCTCCCTGGGAATATAAGGTGTTCCCACATAGAACTGTTTGACAAAATCATTAAGAATCTCGCCTGGCCTGCTGCCGCCGGTTCCGCTCATGTGAAAATGATCCCGGCCCAGCAGACGGCCGTCCCTGATGAAGAAAATCGATACGACGGCCTCATCCTTGTCGCCGGCCATGGCGATCAGGTCCCGATCCTCCCGGCCGGCTGCATTGATCTTCTGTTTCTCAGAGATCCTGCGGACGCTATCCATAAGATCACGGTACTCCGCCGCCCGTTCAAAAGCAAGGTCGGCAGCCGCCGCCTGCATTTTCTCTTCCAGCTGGCTAAGGATGGCTTTATCATCACCCCCCAGGAAACGGAGAACCGGTTCCACATTTTCCTGATAGCTTTCTTTTGGTACATTTCCCTGACAGGGTGCATCACATTGGCCGATCTGGTGGTAAAGGCAGGGTCTCTCCTTGCCAAAATCCTTGGGTAGGTTCCTGTTGCAGCTCCGGATCCGGTAGATCCTCCGAAGCAGCTCAATGGTCTCCTTCACGGCCCCTGCGCTGGGGTAGGGCCCAAAATACCTGGCCTTATCTCTCCGGATTCTCCTGGCAAAAAGAATCCTCGGATAGTCCTCCTGAACCGTTACCTTAATGTAAGGATAACCCTTGTCATCCTTTAGCATCGTGTTGTAATGAGGCCGGTGCTCCTTGATCAGGTTGCACTCCAGAACCAGAGCTTCCAGCTCACTGTCCGTGATAATATATTCAAAATATGCAATATGCGAAACCATGTGAGCAATCTTAGGGCTCTTCTGGTAACCGGTCTGAAAGTACTGGCGGACCCGGTTTTTCAGAATTCTGGCTTTACCTACATATATAATCTCATCTTTATCATTGTGCATCAGATAGACTCCCGGTCTGGCCGGCAGCTTCTTCAGCTCTTCCTGTATATCAAACATTCTACTCCATTCAAGAGCCGATTACACCCGTCTTGACTTGCAAGACGGCAGCGAAATCGAGCATCAGACCGGCTGAATCAGTTACAAACTTGCATTTTAGATGAGAAGGGATCCCGCAATAATCCACGGAATCCCTTCCTTCATTATCCTTCTCACAGACAGCTTTCAGCCCTGATTCTTAAAAGAAAGGAATCTCGTCCCGTCAGGATTCCTGATTCGCTTTCTCCCCTTCAGGAATGGCAACATCACCATCCGATTCGGCCTGATGATCCGAAATAATAACTTCTCCGGCATCCTCTGTCTCTACAATATCTGCCTCTTCTGCTTTGGCCTGCTCATCCTCTGTCTGTTCTGACCCGGCCTGTCCATTCTTCTCAGCCTCATAGCTATTGAAGATCTCCATGAACTCCTTGCCGGTTATGGTTTCTTTTGTAATCAGGAACTCTGCAATCTTGTGCATGACTTCCTGGTGGTCTTCGATGATCTTTTTAGCCTTATCATAGGCTTCTTTTAGGATCCTCTTAACTTCCTGATCGATCAAAGCTCCGGTGGCATCCGAGCAGTTCATCACTGCCCGCCCGTCCAGATAACGGCTTTCTACCGTCTCAAGCCCCATCAGGCCAAAGGTTTCAGACATACCATACTGAGTCACCATGGCTCTGGCAGTCTTGGTAGCCCGCTCGATATCATTGGAGGCACCGGTGGTAACGGAATGGAAGATAACTTCCTCTGCGGCTCTTCCTCCGAAGAGGGTTACAAGCTCAGCCAGCATCTGGTCTTTGGACATAAGATATTTCTCTTCCTCAGGCACCTGCATGGTATAGCCCAGGGCTCCCATGGTCCGGGGAACGATCGTAATCTTCTGCACAGGCTCCGTATGCTTCTGAACTGCAATCATCATAGCATGCCCAACCTCATGGTAGGCTACGATCCGCTTCTCTTCCTTACCCAGGATCCGGTCTTTCTTCTCTTTACCGGCGATTGCCACCTCAACCGCTTCAAAGAGGTCTTTCTGGGACACGGCCTTCCTCCCTGCCTTGACAGCGCCGAGGGCTGCCTCATTAATCATATTGGCCAGGTCGGAACCCACAGCCCCGGATGTGGCCAGCGCCAGCTCGTCAAAGTCCACGGTTTCGTCCATCCTGACATTCCTTGCGTGAACCTTCAGAGTCTCCTTGCGGCCCTTGAGATCAGGTCTCTCCACGATAACCCGACGATCAAAACGTCCCGGACGCAGCAGGGCTTTATCCAGCACCTCCGGACGGTTGGTGGCGGCAAGAATTACGATACCCTTAGAGGAATCAAAGCCATCCATCTCTGCAAGCAGGGCATTCAGCGTCTGTTCCCGTTCATCATTGCCCCCGCCATAACGGTTGTCACGACTCTTTCCTATAGCATCAATCTCATCAATAAAGATAATACAGGGCGCCATGGACTGGGCCTGCTTAAAGAGGTCTCTAACCCTGGAGGCACCAACACCCACAAACATCTCCACAAAATCCGAACCGGACAAGGAGAAAAACGGCGCATTGGCCTCTCCTGCCAGGGCTTTGGCCAGCAGAGTCTTTCCGGTTCCGGGAGGGCCAACCAAGAGGGCGCCTTTGGGAAGCTTAGCGCCAATCTCCGTGTATTTCTCCGGATTATGGAGGAAATCCACCATCTCCGTCAGACTTTCCTTTGCCTCATCCTGACCCGCCACATCCTCAAATGTCACGCCGGTCTTCTTTTCCACATAGACCTTGGCATTGCTCTTGCCTACGCCCATCATGCCGCCTCCCCTGCCGAAGCCGCGCATGAAGAAATACATAACGGCATAGATCAGAACAAAGGGGAGCAGGTAGCCGACCAGAACCTGCATAATCATGGACGATCCGCTGGAATCCTTCTGGGCGAAGGTTACCTTGGCTTCCTTAAGCCGGTTCACAATCTCATAATCCTGCTGGATGGGGATGGCATAGTAACTGGTTTTGATTACCGGATTTGTCTGCTTTTTCGGTTCGATCAGAATCTTGTTTTCGGTAAGGGTGACCTTCTTAACTTCTCCCTTATCAAGCATAGTCAGGAATTTGTTGTATTCGATCTCTTCCTGCTCGCCATTCCGGTAGCGGTTCATCAATGTTGTAAATAGAACGGTAATCCCCATGCATACTACCAGCATCACGATCAGCGTCTGGATCTTCTTCTTCCTGCCGGGATCGTTCCTTTTCTTCTTATCCATTCATTCCTCCGCGCATGCAGATCTGAAGTCTGTCATCTTCACTCAGCGACAGCTCCTTAAAGCTTCATAATTGTCTCCATCGCTTCCTTCATATAATCCTTGTCCAGGAATTCTATTTTGCCCGCATCACAGGCAGACGCAAGAGCGGGATCCACCGGAAGCTTGGCCAGTACCGGGATCTGGTAGGAAGCCGCGATCTCATCCACATGGCTTTCACCGAAGATGGAGATCTTCTTCCCGCAATCCGGACACTCTACATAACTCATATTCTCTACCAGACCCAGAATTGGAATCCTCATCATCCGGGCCATATTAGCAGCCTTCTCCACAATCATACCAACCAGCTCCTGGGGAGAAGCAACCATGATGATGCCATCCAGGGGGATGGACTGGAAGATGGTAAGGGGCACATCGCCGGTTCCGGGCGGCATGTCGATAAACATATAGTCGATCTTATTCCATGCTGTCTCACCCCAGAACTGTTTGATCACGCCGCCCAGGACAGGCCCTCTCCAGATCACGGGATCTGTCTCATTCGCCAGCATCAGATTGACGGATACCATCTGGATGCCCGTGGCGGTCTCCGCCGGGACGATCAGCCCGTCTACGTTGCCGTAAAGACTCTGGCTGACTCCGAAAGCCTTGGGTATGGACGGACCGGTGATATCTCCGTCAAGGATCGCCGTGCGGAAGCCTTCTTTTGCCGAAGCACAGGCAAGAAGGGAAGTTACCATGGACTTGCCTACGCCTCCCTTGCCGGAAACGATGCCGATAACCTTGCCTACCGAACATCCGTCTGCCAGTTTCTCAATAAAATCTTTGGGGTCTTTATCCCTGATTGCGCAGTCTTCGCCACAGCTGCTGCAATCATGTGTGCAATCACTCATTACTTTTCCCTCCATAAATAAAATATAATACGACCAGCAATCGGCTATGCGAGTCCCTGATCTTTCTTGTTGATCTCCTCAAGGATTTTCTTCACATTAGCCCGGATATCTCCGCCGAAAACCCCGGAACCGCTGACAAGGACATCGGCACCGCAAGATGCAATATGCGCCGCATTCCCCGCCTTGACACCGCCGTCCACTTCGATCAGAACCGGCAGTTTTCTCTTGTGTATGATCTTCTTCATCTGGCGGAGCTTCTCATCCGTATAGGAAATATACTGCTGACCTCCGAATCCCGGATTCACGGACATAATCAGAACCATATGCAGGTCCGGCAGCACATAGTCCAGCACCGAAAGGGGGGTCGCCGGATTGAGAGCAACCGCAGCCTTCTTCCCGCAGGACCGGATCTGCTGAATCACCCGGTCAAGATGCGTGCAGGCTTCCGCATGCACACAGATGATATCCGCTCCTGCTGCCGCAAAATCCTCAATGTATCTCCCGGGATCCTCCACCATCAGATGAACATCAAAGACGGCATCCGTCAGGGGCCGCAAAGCCTTGATCACCGGATTACCAAAAGAAATCTGAGGGACATACATCCCGTCCATGACATCAATATGAACATATTCCGCTCCGGCTTCCACTGCCTCGAGGACATCTCGGCCCAGATTCGTGAAATCAGCCGAAAGTATCGATGGTGCTACAATTTTCATAAGCCTCACCTCTATAAATATTAGTTTATAGGTTGACAAAAACATTTCATACCATTGTAGAAAAATCCATTTAACATCATAACACAAAACAGCATTTGCGCAAGAGTAAATTCAATATCTCTATGATGCGATAAAGACCCGGAAACCGGTAGGCATCGGTCTTCGGGTCTTTGAAAACTATCGTTAATGATTCTCTCTATCCGATGGTATAGATGGACCGGCCCAGCATCCTGGAGATCTGGTACTCGTATTCATCCACATCTTTTCTCATAGAGAGAGCTTCATCGATATCATAATCTACATACTGGCCATTGCGGTATCCGACAACCCGGTTGCTGGCTCCGGCGCAGAGCAGATCTACCGCCAGGGCACTCATGTAGGAAGCGTACACGCGGTCTTTGGCCGTAGGACTTCCTCCTCGCTGTACATGTCCCAGAATGGAAGCCCGGGTCTCAATACCGGTTGCTTCCTCAAGATCTTTTGCCATACCGTAGGAATGTCCAATACCTTCCGCATTAACAATAAGATGATGTCTCTTACCTTTGGAATGGGTCTCCATCACGCCTTCTACAAGCTGGTTCAACAGACGAAGACGATTGCCGTCATAGCGCTCCGGAATGATGATCTCTTCCGCGCCGGCTGAGATGCCGCACCAGAGAGCGATATATCCGGCATCCCTTCCCATAACCTCGATAATGGAGCATCTCTCGTGAGAGGCAGATGTATCACGGATCTTGTCAATGGCTTCCATAGCGGTATTAACGGCGGTATCAAAGCCAATCGTATATTCTGTGCAGCCGATATCCAGGTCTATGGTGCCGGGAATGCCTACAGTATTAATGCCGTGTGCTGCCAGGGCCTGAGCCCCTCGGAAGGATCCGTCGCCGCCGATAACAATCAGGCCGTCGATTCCATGCTTATGGCAGATCTCAGCTCCTCTTGCCTGCACTTCTTTTTCTTTGAACTCGGGACATCTGGCTGTGTACAGTACCGTTCCTCCATAGGAAATGATACCTGTGGTGAACTTTTTGTCCATCTCAAAGATTTCCTCATTCAAAAGGCCGCTGTAGCCCCGGTAGATTCCCTTTACATTGACTCCCCGGGCCCACGCCGTCCGGGCTGCCGCGCGAATGGCCGCATTCATGCCTGGAGCGTCTCCGCCACTGGTCAGGATTCCGATCGTATCAACTGCAGATAGCTTGCTCATTCCCCTACCTCTCTTTCTTCACCTGTATGCGCTGACCTCTTGAATCGTCAGCGGTATGGTCCTTATATACCCGCTCGCTCCCTGTCTTTGACATAAAATCAGGCAGACGGATACAGGTTGATGTGTTCATCATTTTACATAAGTGTTAAAGGTTAGTTTTTATTCTATCGCTTTTTTCTGATTTTATCAATACTCGTCTCAACCCGCTTCACGTTTTTCCGGCCAAAAAGATCGGTAAGCCCGGCCAGGGTCTGGTTTGAATATTTAACAGACTTCCAGGCGGGGAGCCTCTTAAGTTTCTTATCGGCTTTTGAGAAAATAACGATCCCGTCCTCACCCGGTGCTTCACGTATGATATCATCCAAAGCTTCCTCTTTGGCAGCAAAAGCATCGATATCCTCTATCTGGATCCATATATTGCCGGGCACCTGGTCCATGGGCAGGATCAGATCCGCGATCAGCTTGCCGCTTTCCTCGGAAACCGAGGCCCGGCCCCGGACATAGATCCTGGCATCCTGGGTCAGGATCTCTCTGTACTCCTTATAGCTCTTAGGAAAAACAATAATTTCCAGGCTGCCATAGAGGTCTTCCAGAGTAACAAAGGCCATATTCTGGTTCTGTCGGGTCAATTTCACAGTTATTTCACTAACCATACCGCCCACGGTGTAATAGAGTCCATCCGTGGCTGCCGTCTTTCCTGTATCTTCCTCTGGCTCAAAATCGGAGGACCTGGCCGTGATCTGCTTTTTCATAGAATCCATGTAGCGGCCGAGGGGATGCCCGCTCACATAAATGCCCAGAACCTCCTTTTCAAAAGCCAGCTTCTGATCCTCTCCATACTCACCCACATCAGGATAAACTGTCTCATACTCTTTCTTTTCCTCATCGCTGAGGAAATCAAAGAGAGACATCTGACCATAGGCCGTCGTCTTTCTCTCCCGGTTCACCTCATCCAAAATAGAAGGGTAGGTCATCATCATCTGCTTGCGGCTGGCTCCCATGCTGTCGAGGGCTCCGGCCTTGATCAGATTCTCCAGCACTCTCTTGTTGGTCTCCTTGGAGCTCAGACGTGACATGAAATCCTTCAAATTCCTGTATCTGCCCCCTGCTTCCCTTTCTTCTGTCATTGCCCGGATAACATTTTTCCCCAGGCTGCGTATGGCCGTGAGACCGTATCGGATGGAATCCCCGGACACGGAGAATCCTCCTTCTCCTTCATTAATATCCGGCGGTAAAATCCTTATCCCCATACTGCGGCAAGTGTTGACATATTCCCTTATCTTTGTAGGATTACCGATCACGGAAGTCAGGAGGGCTGCCATAAACTCTACAGGATAATAGCAGCGAAGCCAGGCTGTCTGATAAGAGACCACGGCATAGGCCGCTGCATGGGACTTGTTGAAAGCGTACTTGGCGAAGTCAATCATGTCGTCAAAGATCTGATTCGCCACATCTTCCCCTATGCCTCTTTTCACACAGCCTTCCACGCCCTCTGCCTCATTGCCGTATACGAAGTTCTTCCGCTCCCTGGCCATCACATCTCCCTTTTTCTTGGACATGGCCCGGCGAACCAGATCGCTGCGGCCCAGGGTATAGCCGGCCAGCTGCATGACTATCTGCATAACCTGTTCCTGGTATACGATACAGCCGTAGGTCGGTTCCAGGATGGCTTTCAGTTCAGGGGTCCGGTAGCGGATCTCCGATTTGTTTTTCTTACCTTTTATATACTGGGGAATAAAATCCATGGGACCCGGCCGGTAAAGGGATATGCCCGCGATGACATCCTCCAGGTTAGACGGCATAAGCTCCTTCATGAAGGACTTCATCCCGGCACTCTCCAGCTGGAAGACTCCCTCGGTATGTCCCTGGCTGATCATCTCATAGACTTTGGGATCATCGTAATCGATCTCCTCGATGGAGAAATCCCGGTCCAGCCTCCGGCCGATCATACGCTCGGCATCCTGGATCACTGTCAGGGTTCTGAGGCCCAGGAAATCCATCTTCAGCAAACCCAGCTCTTCCACTGTCGTCATGGGGAACTGGGTAGTAATCACGTTATCCGCCCCTCTCGAAAGGGGGAGGAATTCATCCAGGGGTCTGGACCCGATCACAACCCCGGCCGCATGGACGGATGTATGCCGGGGCAGGCCTTCCAATCTCATGGACATGTCGATCAGATTGTGTATGGTCTCATCCCCATCATAGAGGGCCTTGAGATCCGGGTTGACCTCCAGGGCCTTCCCTATGGTGATGCCCAGTTCCATGGGAATCTGCTTGGCGACCTGATCCACTCTGGCGTAAGGTATGGCCAGAACCCGGCCCACATCCCGGACTGCCATCCTGGCTGCCATGGTACCAAAGGTAATAATCTGGACCACCTTATCGCGTCCGTATTTCTCATAGACATAGTCCATGACCTCCTGGCGGCGTTCAAAGCAGAAATCAATATCGATATCCGGCATGGATACCCGCTCCGGATTCAAAAAGCGCTCGAAAAGGAGCTGGTATCGAATGGGATCGATGCTGGTAATTCCCAGGCAATAGGAAACTATACTGCCGGCAGCCGAACCCCGGCCGGGTCCGACGGCGATTTTGCGGCTTCTGGCAAAGCGGATAAAGTCCCACACAATCAGAAAATAATCTACATAGCCCATACTCTGTATAGTCTGTAATTCATAATTCAGCCTATCCTTCAGCAAGGCATCCGGATTCTTCCCGTATCTCTTTTCCAGCCCCTTTTCGCAGAGCTCCTTAAGATAGTCAAAGGCCTCATAGCCCTCCGGTACGTCAAACCGGGGGAGCTTCTGGTCGTGAAAAACAATCTCTACATTGCATCTCTGGGCGATCTTATGGGTGTTCTCCATAGCCTGGGCCGCATAGGGGAAGACCTTCTTCATCTCCTCCTCCGACTTGAGGAAATACTGGCCTCCCTCATAACGCATCCGATCCTGATCCGAGACCAGTTTTCCGGTCTGTATGCATAGGAGCAGATCGTGAGGAACCGCATCCTCCTCCAGGATATAATGGACGTCATTCGTCACCACCATAGGAATGTTCAGTTCCTTGGACATCCGCATCAGATTCTGATTGACGACAGTCTGCTCACGAATACCATGGTCCTGCATCTCCAGAAAATAATTATCCTCCCCGAAGATATCTCTCATCCTGAGAGCAGCGGCGCAGGCGCCTTCATAATCATCCGCCAGAATTCGGGAAGGAACTTCCCCGGCCAGGCAGGCGGACAGGGCGATCAGCCCTTCATGGTAATCTCTAAGGACCTCCAGATCCACCCTCGGCCGGTAATAATAACCCTCTGTAAATCCCCGGGTCACTATTTTCATAAGATTTTTGTAGCCGGTATTATTTTCCGCCAGCAAAACCAGGTGATGATAGCGGTTCTCATCGGACCGGGCTTCCCGGTCAAAGCGGGAACCGGGGGCCACATATATTTCACAGCCTAATATAGGCTTGATCCCGATCTCCTTCGCCTTCTTGTAGAATTCAATAACTCCGTACATAACGCCATGGTCTGTAATCGCCAGACTGTCCATGCCCAGTTCTTTGGCTCTGGGCAGCATCTCAGCGATCTTTCCCGATCCGTCCAGCAGACTATATTCCGTATGTACGTGAAGATGAGTGAAAGCCATCCTGTCCCTCCTGTCATCCTTTTACAAACAATTGTCTGTTATAAGATAATAAAAGGAATATCGCTATAAAAACGACATTCCTTTCTTATCCCTTATTATGATCCTTGATTATTGCCTGTCAGCAATTCCTCTTCCCGGTCTCCTCTTCAGGCTGCTGTCCTACTCCGGAAGGGTCGGGGAAAGAATCCCGTATGCATCAGGAGTGATCAGATTATAATAGGCTGTAATATCATAGGGGGGTTCGGGATTAAAATGCCGGTATATGGACCAGCCCAAACCACCGATAAAAGCGATGGCCACTAAATAGAGCACCAATCTCTCCAGAGTCCTGACACGCTTCTCTTTCGCCATGATCTTTTTACGGTTCTTTTTATTCTGCTTTCTGGCATCTACTTTCGCCTGACTCATGATTACCACCTTCTAAATAATTATTTTTGGAATATTATAACTCAATTCTTCTATGGCCGCAAGACGTAATTCAGCCTCTTCATCTCCTGCATTTTTACACTTGAACTTTCTATCTCCCTTATGATATATTTTTTATTAGAAAGAGGGAGGTGTTTCAAATGACAGAACGCCAGTCAAAAATCATCAAATTAGTGAACAGTAATCATAAGATGGAGGTCAGCAAACTGGCTGTTTTGCTGGGCGTTTCTCAGGTGACCATTCGAAAGGATCTGGATCATCTGGAAGATGAAGGCCTCCTTACCAGGGAGCACGGTTTCGCTCTGATTCGTAATGCCAACGATATTAATACCCGGATGACCTTGAATTATGACAAGAAGCTGGCCATCGCTACTAAGGCGGCAGAGATGGTATCCAACGGAGAGACCGTTATGCTGGAGTCCGGCTCCACCTGTACTCTCCTGGCCGAACAGCTGGCCCGGCTCAAGAGAGATGTCACGATCATTACCAATTCCGCCTACATCGCTATCCGGATCCGGGAGCTGCCCATCCGCAAGGTTATTTTGCTGGGTGGCGAATACCAGAAGGATTATCAGGGTATGGTCGGTCCTCTGGTTCACAAATGTGCCCGGGAGTTTTTCGTGGATAAGTTCTTTGTAGGGACTGATGGATTCATTCCTAATGCCGGCTTTACCTGTGACGATATGATGAGGGTTGAGACCATGCAGTATATGGCTGAATCCGCCAATCGGATGATTATTTTGGCTGACAGCAGCAAGTTCCGCCAGCAGGGCGTCGTTATTCAGTCTTCTTTCGAAGAGATCGACACCATCTGCACGGACTCTTCCATATCTCAGGATGTCCTGGACATACTCAAAGATCATAATCTCAATGTGGTTCTGGTCGATGCATAAAGAGAATTTTAGGTAAATTGCGTGATTGCATCGAATTATTTCGATGTGTTGTGTATTTTTGATTGGTTTTTTCTTCTTTAAAAACAGAATTTTAGATAATATCCCGTCTTTTCATTTGGATAGCAGCGTGTTAAGATGATTTCATTCAAATAGTTTTTTCATATGAATTTCACATAACGACAGAAAAACGACAGAGGAATGCAGGGGTCATTTTTTATGATTACAAGATCTATTTGTATTGATTCTTTGGATAAGGTTCAGAAGTTTGTACATATCATGAACGGGTTCAACGGCCGTTTTGACCTGGTATCCGGATGCAGCGCCGTCAATGCCAAGTCTGTGATGGGCATTTTCAGTCTGGATATTTCCAGACCCATCTCCCTGTATATCTATAATGACGAGATGGCAGATCCGGTAATCCGGGCTATTTCCTCCTTTGAGACTGCTCGATAAGCGGTATCCCTGTAAATAATCTTTTTTGATAATTTCTTCAGACAACTATGCATTCCTGTCTATTTGAATTTGAATAAATAAGCATAATAAATCCCGCCTTCAGCTAAAGCGTTGAGGCGGGATTATTCTTTGCTTTTTATCGCTTATCTGCCAAGCTTCTGAGGCTCTGGGTACTCTTCTCCCAGAGTATCCACCGTTACGGTCTTCATAACCTGTTTCTCATAGGGAGAGTCCCGGAAGGTCTTCACCGATGCGATCTCATCCACTACATCCATGCCCTCGATGACCTTGCCAAAGGAAGCATACTGGCCATCCAGATGGGGCGCATCCTGATGCATGATAAAGAACTGGGATCCGGCAGAATCCGGCATCATGGACCTGGCCATGGACAGAACGCCCCGCTCATGCTTGAGCTGGTTGCGGAAGCCGTTCATATCGAACTCGCCCGGGATGCTGTAACCGGGGTTGCCGGTTCCGGTTCCGTGGGGGCAACCTCCCTGGATCATAAAGCCCTTGATGACCCGGTGGAAGATCAGGCCGTCATAGAAGCCCTTATTAATAAGATAGATAAAGTTGTTCACCGTGTTGGGCGCAACTTCCGGATAAAGCTCGGCTTTGATAACTTTGCCGGTGTCCATAGTGATGGTTACAATAGGATGTGACATAGTTGTATTCCTTTCCTTGTACTATTTTAACTATTTCAGAATTCCCTCTTTGATCATATAATCTGCCATTTTGGCTCCGAATTGCCCCTGGGCAAAGCGGGTCAGATGGAGATAGTCTGATGTCAGCGTCTTTATGTTGTCTGCAGTGAGATAGTTGTGATGGAACTGGTG
>CAMOVS010000009.1 GCA_946627575.1 uncultured Lachnospiraceae bacterium | reverse complement strand
GCCCTTCTTTCCGCGTACGCAGAACTTCTCACACTGAGATTCCTGAGGACATACTATTCAGAACCAAATTTATCGTCCTCTCCTATCCTTCCAATCCCATTGGAGCCTCTGCTCCAAAAGAGATGTATCTGGAAATAATTGAACTGGCTAAGAAGTATGGTTTCTTTATCATCAATGACAATGCTTACTCGGATATAATATTCGACGGAAGAGAAGGATTTTCCTTCCTTGCCCTGCCAGGTGCTAAAGAAGTCGGAGTAGAATTCTTCTCCCTGTCCAAATCTTTCAATCTGACCGGATTGCGTCTTTCTTATCTGATAGGTAATAAAGACATCATCGATGCTTTAAAATTATTAAGAAGCCAGTATGATTTTGGCATCCCCTATCCGGCACAAAAAGCAGCTCTTGCAGCTCTGACAGGACCTTTCGATGAAGTACACGCCCAGTGTCAAGAATATCAGAAACGTCGGGATGCTCTTTGCGGAGGTTTGCGCAAAGCAGGATGGAATGTACCTGATTCCGACGGTACCATGTTCGTATGGCTCCCGGTACCGGAAGGATTCACATCAGTCTCTTTCATAGAAAAGCTGATGGATGAAACAGGGATCATAGGGACTCCCGGTACAGCCTTCGGCCCCAGAGGAGAAGGTTACATACGATTTGCCCTGGTCAGACCAGCTGATGAAATGGCAAGGATCGCTGAAAAGATCGGATCTATCCTTCCTTGATAAAATAAATAATAGTAATAATTACTCAAAGGTCAACAGCATTAGCATGAGACTATTGCCTATTCCACCATGCATGATGATATTTCCGTGATCTTGAATGCTCATACACAAAAAACGGCTGTCTGATAAGCTGGTTCACAATACGAACCAGCTTATCAGACAGCCGTTTGTATGATCTTTTGCTATAATCTTTTATTTAATTTTCCTTATCCTGATCTGATACCTGATCATCTTTCTCCTGCTCAATACTCTCCTCTTCTACTGTATCAACTTTATCTATAGTTTGTGGAACATCCTCCTTCTTGTTATTAATAGCTCTCTCGATAGCTATCATCTCTTCTTCAGCCAAAGTCATCTCTGAAGAAGCATCAACAATCTCTTTTAGATAAACATGACAGCCTGCCCGATTATGAATAACATTCAATACAAATCCATTATTACTGCTGTTAAGCATGGCCATAGCAAAGCTTATGCTTCCACCGTTAAATGATTTGGAAGGACTAAATGCATTATAATGATAGATACCAATCTTATTATAGCTTCTGCGAACCATATCATAGATGATCTCAATCTGATCATCATTATCCTTTTGTCCTACCTTAAGCTGATCGATATCTCTGAATCTCTTATAAATTGTGTATTCAAGATTCTTACCTGTTTCCCCTGTCATGAACTCCATATATCTTTTTCTTATTTTTAAATAGTCCAGCAATAAGAAAAACAATGTAATTATGAGAATCACAGTCATAATAGTGACTGCAATAATAAAGGTATCCAGTTCCATATTAAAAAAAGTCAGTATCTTACTATTATCCATAGGAATTGCTCCTCTTAAAAGATGATTTATGTATTTTCAAGATATCGAATTTATCTGTTACTATAAAAACCAGTTGACCATAAGAACAATAGTCTCTTATTAAATGTTTCACTTAATTGTTTTACCTAAATGTTTCACGTGAAACATTTACTTCTGAAGAAACTCTATAATCCTATCAAACTCTTCTTTTGAATAATAATCTATCTCAATCTTACCTTTATTATTATTTTTATTTTTTATTATCACCTTGCTGCCGATAATCTCTTTTAACTTCTCCTCTACTTCCTTCAGAAGATTATAATTCTCATTCTTCTCTTCTACTTTCTCAGAAAGACTCTCAGCCTCTAATTGATCAAGGATTTTCTTAACTAATCTCTCCGCTTCTCTCACGCTCATATTATCATCCCTAATCTTAAGAGCTGTCTTATATTGGATTTCTTTATCTTCAATCGCTAAAAGAGCTCTTCCATGTCCGGATGTAATCTGATCTTCCACTATGAGATTCTGAATTCTTTCATCCAACTTTAAAAGTCTCATGGTATTAGTAATAGCTGTCCTGCTTTTAGAAACACTGGAAGCGATTTCATCTTGCTTCAGACCATATTCTTTTTTTAGAATCTGATAAGCCTGAGCTTCCTCTATAGCATTAAGGTTTTCTCTCTGCAGATTTTCAATCAGGGAAACCTTCAATGTCTCACTGTCATTATAATCCTTGATAATAACCGGAACTTCCTTAAGATTTGCTTCCTTGCAAGCCCTCCATCTTCTCTCGCCAGCTATGATTTCATAATAATCACCTTTTTTCTGAACCAGAAGCGGTTGAATCAATCCATACTGTTTGATGGAGTCCGCCAATTGATCGATACCTTCTTCATCAAATTGTTTTCTTGGCTGATTACGATTTGGCTCTATTTTATTGATATCCAGGATGGTATACTCTTTTGATCTTTGATCCAATCCCGACCTGTCTTGATCATTAAAACCTTTTCGATCATTCTCATCATGCATATTCTTGTAATCATATGCAGCTTGATCTTTAGAATTATGTATTACCTTTGAACCGGAAGAATTGCTGTTATTATTACCATTACTAATTGCTTTCTTAGGTTCTTTAGGTATAAGTATATCCAAGCCTCTTCCCAAACCTTTTTTTACTGCCATAACAATCCCCCTCTCATTGATCCATTTCTATCACTTCATCCGCCAAAAGACTGTATGCCTCTGCTCCTGAGGATTTCTTATCATATAGATTAATAGGTAATCCATGACTGGGCGCCTCTGCAAGTCTTACATTTCTGGGAATAATAGTCTTATAGATATTCTGTTTGAGATTATCTTTTACATTCTCAACAACTTGAAGAGAAAGATTGGTACGGGCGTCATACATCGTAAATACAACACCTTCAATATAAAGATCCGGATTTAGATTCTCCTGAATAAGCTGTATGGTATATATAAGCTGTGACAAACCATCCAAAGCATAAAACTCACATTGAATTGGAACCAAAACAGTATCTGAAGCTGTCATGGCATTCACTGTAAGCATACCTAAAGCAGGTGGACAATCAATGATAATATAATCATATAATTCTCTTATCGGCTTGAGTTTATTCTTCAGAATGTACTGCATATCATTTGCAGTAATAAGTTCAATCTCAGCTCCTGCAAGATTTCTGTTGGCCGGAATAAGATCCAAATTACCAAAACACCCTTCAACTTCATTTATAGATTCCTCAATAGATATTTCATCTCTAAGAACCTCATAAATAGTTTTATCCAGGTCATTCTTTTCAAATCCCAATCCACTGGTAGTGTTCCCCTGTGAATCCATATCAATAATAAGAACCTTTTTCCCTTTTTCGGCCAGACAAGCTGACAGATTGATCGAAGTCGTAGTCTTGCCTACGCCGCCCTTTTGATTTGCAACTGCTATCATTCTACTCATAGACTTCCTCCTTTCTGACAAACTTATCCTTTGTAATAAACTTTGCATATAATATATATCGTTATATTCCACAATAAAGAATACAACAGACTGTGACAACCACCATTATAACATAAGCTTAACAATGTTTCACGTGAAACATTGTTAAACCGTTATATTACTAACGATATTGAGATAATAAGCAGAATGTTTCACGTGAAACATTATTGAACTGTTATATTGCTAACGATATTGAGATAATAAATAGAATGTTTCACGTGAAACATTATTTATATTATAACTTGATTAATAGCAGACCTGGAAGATTAATGATATACTATATCAAACTTCGACAGTTATACAGAAGTATTGTTATCTCTGTTATTTTACAATCTTTTTTAACCATCAGTCCTCTATTATTCAAAGGAGTTTCCAGACCATGAATCATAATATAGTTCATGATATATATTCAAAAGCCATAGAGATTGGTTATCTTAACTGTGGTATTCTTCCTTTAGATGAAGCCCTTGAAGGTTATACAGAATATCTAGATTCCCGATATGCTTATTTTCCCGATGATAAAGAATTTAAGTCAGAAGATAATTATAAAATGGCCCATCCTGAGATCGATTATCCCTGGGCAAAATCTGTTATTATCTGTACTGTAGGTTTCAGCGATTATCATCTTCCAAAATCATATTATCACCGAATTGGTCGCCTCTATGCCTTTGATTACAGACATGAAAAAGATGCTGAAGAGCATAATTGGGAAAGTCAATTAAGTGATTATCTTATTTCCAAGAATATACGCATAGCTCATCTTCCTGATCGTGGTATTGTTCCTCTACGTCACGTATCTGAAAAAGCTGGTTTAGGAATTATACGAAAGAATAATTTTCTTTATACAGAAGAACATGGTTCTTTTGTATCTATGAGTGCATGGTTAATTGACCAGCCTCTTCGTCTGGTTCATAATCATCAATTCAAATCTTGTCCACCCTCCTGTCACCTATGCATGGAGGCATGTCCCACTAAGAGTCTTGAATCACCTTATACTATGCACAGAAGAACATGTATCAGTCCTCTTACATGCAAATATCCCGAAGGATCTGATGTCACAAAAGAAGATATTGGACTTCAATTTGAAGGCTGGCTTTATGGCTGCGATCTTTGTCAGGAAGCCTGTCCCTTTAACAGAAAAATACTAATGAGACCGACCAAAAGAGATTTTCCAAGGCAAGATGAATTTGCTCCATTTATAGATCCTGAAATAATACTATCTATGTCAGATGAATATTTGGAAGAACACTTTCAACCCCGATTCTGGTACATGCCTAAAGGCAGCACATGGAAGTGGAAAGCTAATGCCATGTGTGCCTTGATAGCAGACAAGAATCCTAAGGCAGGTCAGCTGATTACACCCTTCTTAGACCATGAGAACCCAGAACTGCAGAAAACAGCAAAATGGGCCATCAATCATATTAAAGAAAACCACCATAATTAACAATTATCATATATTGCAATAACCGCCTGAGTATCCTATATAAATAGGATACCCCGGCGGTTATAGTTAAATACGTTTATACTATTTTATTGATAATTGTCTCAATCAGATGTGCAGGCCCGTCTTCATCATTAGAAGCTATAATTCTATCTGCCACCTTCTTAACTTCTTCCATGGCATTATCTACAGCAATTCCAAGATGAGCATATTGTATCATATCAATATCTATCATGCTATCTCCGATCGCAATTATATCTTCTTTGCTTATAACCTGATTATCGAAATTATCATTGATACTATTACAAAGCAAGTCCAAAGCATTTCCTTTACTGGATTTTTTCAGACTAATCTCAACAATATCCTTGGTAGAATAATTACACACCACTTCATTAAACTGATTCAACCATTCCAGACATCTAGATAGTTCCTCAGGGTCAATACTGGCTATACAGATCTTATTCACCGGGAGGATCTCCCGATATATGGATCTGTCCAGATAATATAATCTTACATAAGTCTCCATAAGATTATCACATAATATCTTATCCATGCCACAAGAGTACATGACATCTTCAGATCCTCTCTGTATATAGGCATCATTTCCACTGTTTATGCTAACGAAATTATTCTTTTGGAATATATGATGAAATATCTCAGAAGCCAGTTTCGGAGGAAATGCATCCTGATGGATCAATTTCTTTCCTTTAACAGAGGTAATGGTACTTCCTCCGGAACCTATAACATAAGATAATCCTTCCACTTCTGAAAGAAGTTTCATAACACTTCGAAAACAACGTCCTGAAGCAGGAATAATCATAATATCATGTTTTAAAGCCTTATTGAGTACATTTCTGGAATAATCCGATATCCGGCAATCTGTACGTAATAATGTTCCATCAAGATCTATTGCAAGCAGCTTCATACCTGCATTCCCCTATTTTTCAGAATTCTTTTTAACCAATGATTCACAATAAAAGGCAAAGACTCCAAAAGCAATTATAAGAATCACCGGAATAACTATAAATCCAGGATTATTCACTTTATTAATTCCCATTGCAGGGAAAATACCAAGTGGGAAGAAAGCCAACAAGGCAATAGCCATGGAAGGAGGATCTACAAATCCTTCTCCATTAACTGTAAAGACCTTAGCCAGAAGATCACCAGCATAGGCGCCGGCAATACCAAATGCTGCTGCCCAAAGTATAGCTCCATTGGGAGATCCTGCATCATAAGCCATATGAGCTGCGTATGCGGCACATAATCCTATATGGTGGAATACAGGAATATTTCTTCCCGTTGCCATCATCAGAAAACAAATAACAGCAATTGCCCAAACCGGCAGGTTACATACACCAGCCAAAGCTTCGTTACCAGTTGTTTTTCCCAGATCACACATGGTAATGACCAGATATCCGGCAATGATTCCCACAGTTGCTCCTGTTAACAACATCTGATAACCTGTAGCACATGTCTGATATTCAAGCCAGCAAGGACTATCCAAAGCAAATCTTTTCTTACCTCCTTCTACAGTTCCAATCATGGAACCACCAAATATCTGTTTGGCAATCAAAGATATTACAACAACTGTAATCGCAACTGTATCTGCCTTTCCCGGAAGAAGTGAAGCAAGACCTGTATTAAGATACCAGCCGATTACAGCAAATATTCCGCCGACAACCAGTACATCCGGTTTCTTAAGGCAGCTCAATGGAGTAAATATATCTTTACTATCTTCAAGATAACCCCTTTTCCAGGCATAAACTGCTGCACAGCAGGCAGGTCCAAATGACACCTGTGGTCCTAAAAACATTCCAAAAGCTACATTATTAACAAGGTTGTAATCTGCACCTGCTATATTAGCACCTATTCCGACAAGGGCTGCAATTGCCGTCATAATAACAGCTGTAACAGCTCCAAGACCGCTTCCAAGAACACCTGACCCAAAAGCAGTGAGTATTGTAATTAATGTACTCATTATTATATCCCTTCAATAATTAAACTTTTCAATAATTCACTATATTAATAATAATTATTCATCTTCTAAAAGAGTCACACTATTCAGGTCATCAATGAAAAACTAATTTAACAATTACTGATTAAATACGTATCTTGCGCCGGCTACCAAAAGATTGATACCACTGATGTAAGAAGCTTCATCGCTTGCCAGGAAGAAGGCAGCATTGGCCATCTCTTCAGGAGTAGAAGGACGTTTCATAGGCCAGTTTGCCGTTCCATTCTTGTACCATTCCTGGTTTTCCTTTTCATCAAAGGCAACCCCATCTGTATCTTTAGCTGCCTTATTAAAGTTTGTTACTACCCAGGATGGCATAACAGTATTTACACGGATACCTTCTTTTGTCCAAAGAGCGGCACAATGTCTGGATAATCCATTCACTCCGGACTTAGCTGCAACATAGGCCGGATTCATACCTGTACCACCACTGTAAGCTGCTGTAGATGAGAATAATACGATAGAACCTGCACCCTGCTCTCTCATAACAGGATGAATGGCCTGGAGAAGATAGAAATTACCTGTTAAATTAATCTTAATCATTTTTTCCCAATCTTCGCTGCTTACATCATCGAATTTCTCATTGCTTCCTACACCGGCAGCTGCAATCATAACATCGATTCTTCCATATTTTTTAAGTGCTTCCTGAATAGAAGCCTTAACCTGATCCTGATTGCTTATGTCTACCTTAGATACCATAACCTGACCGCCGGCTTTGGCGATCTGATCGGCAGTTGCTTTTGCTCCGGCTTCATCATAGTCAGCGCAGATTACTGTCGCTCCCTCCTGAGAACATTTGAGAGCAGTAGCTTTTCCTATACCACTGCCTGCTCCGGTAATATAAGCTACTTTGTTTTCCATTCGTAATGCCATAATAGAACCTCCTTGAATAAAGCGTATACATGTATACATAAGTGTGTATGTGTACTTATGTGTATATAGTATATTTCTCTATCAAATATGTCAAGTAATTAATATTTTTTACAAAAAAAACGCAGCCTTGCAGCTGCGTTTTTTTTGTCATATATCCTCGTAATCTTCTTATTCCTGATACTTCACTTCAAAGTTCAGTTTAATCTTTTTACTGGAGAACTTAATCACAGTGTAATACATAACCTCTCCATCAGCAGTATAATAAGCATTCTCTAATTTATACAAAGGAAAATTTCTGGATACTCCAAGAAGCTGGGATTCTTTGCTATTGGCCTCAATGACCTCCAGACTTTCTTTCACTATTTCTCCATAGTGACCATTTCTTTTAAGGATATCTCCGGAATGCTCTTTTAGAACATCTTTCTCATTAATATGCGTAACCAGTTTTTCCGGTATATAAGATCGATGATAACCAAAGACTCTTCCATCAATCTCACTGATTCTTTCAAATATATAGAATAAAGTATTTTCCGGACATCCAAACAGACGGCAAACATCAGACTCTGCTTCCTTCTTTTCAAAAGATAAAAGATCTGTATAAGAGAATCCGGTGTTATTTATGCCAATTTGGTTCAGTACTCCGGCATTGTTGCTTACATCTACTGTAGGTTCAGATACATAAGTCCCTTTTCCATGAGATGTATAGAGAATTCCCTCACTTACCAATGTAGATACAGCAGTTCTTGCGGTGATATGGCTGATGCCATACAAGGTACACATCTTTCTCTCAGAAGGAATTTTGCTGCCGGGCAGCCATATTCCTTCTGATATATTCTTTCTTATAAGATTTTCCACTTGTTTATTCAGCGGGACACTGCTGTTTCTATCAATTATGGAATCCATATTCAATCTCCAAGCTTATTTATTACATCTGTTCGGGACAGGATATTCCCAAAAGATCTAACCCATCTTTTAATGTATTCATAGCAGCTCTTACCACTTTAAGTCTGGCCATTTTAACATTTTCATCATCTACATTGATCTGGCAATCATGATAGAATTTATTGAAATGCTGTGCCACCGACATGACAAATCTTGAGATAATGAAAGGCTCATATTTGTTAGCAGCATCCTGGATTACTGCAGGGAAGCGCTCGATGTCTTTAATAAGGGCCATGGTTGATTCTTCTGTCAGAACCTTATAATCGATATCTTTCACAGAATCGATATCTACATTCCCGGCCTTGCGGAATACGCTGGCACATCTGGCGTAGGTATACTGAACATAAGGACCGGTCTCCCCGTCAAAGTTAAGTATCTTATCCCAATTAAAGATGACATCCTTGATTCTCTGATTATAGAGATCATTGAAAATGATCGCTCCTACTCCGACGATCCGGGATACCTTTTCCTTATCCGGGAGGTCAGGATTCTTTTCATTGATAATCTCATAAATCTTGCTGATGGATTCGTGAAGAATCTCTTCTGCATAGATTACGTTGCCGCTTCTTGTAGAAAGCTTTCCCCCTTCCATACTGACAAGTCCATAAGGAATATGATCCAGATCTTTATACCAGTCATAGCCCAGCAGTTCAATTACCTTAAATACCTGGGCAAAATGAAGTTTCTGTTCCAGACCGGTGACATAAAGACATTTATCAAAATGATAGGTATCTTTCCTATAGAATAAGGCTGCCAGGTCTCTGGTTGCGTATATGCTGCTTCCGTCTTTTTTGGTAATAAGGCAGGGAGCCATGTTATATTCATCGAGAGGAACAATATAAGCTCCATCACTTTCTACCAGAAGATGATGTTCATTCAAGGTATCTACTACAGCCTGGGTTTTATCTCGATAGAAACTTTCTCCTGTATAATGGTCAAATTCTATACCAAGCAGCTTGTATATCCTCTTGTATTCCACCAGACTGATATCCTTGAACCACTGCCAGATGCTGAGAGCCTCTTCATCTCCCTGTTCCATCTTAACAAACCATTCTCTGGCCTGGTCATCCAAGGAAGGATCTTTTTCTGCTTCTTCATGGAACTTGACATAGATCTTCATCAATTCTTCTATGCCCTTCTCCTCAACTTCTTCTTTAGAACCCCATTTCTTATAGGCAACAATCAGCTTTCCGAACTGTGTTCCCCAATCTCCCAGATGATTGATTCTCTCAACATGATAACCAAGCTTGTCGAATATCTTATAAAGAGAATTGCCTATAATCGTAGTTCTCAGATGGCCTACATGGAAATTCTTAGCTACATTGGGAGAGGAATAATCGATACATACGGTTTTTCCTTTTCCTATATCAGAAGATCCGTAATTATCCTGACAGATCTTCTCCATAAGAGACTTGGCATATCCTTCTTTATCGAGGAATACATTAATATATCCGCCTACATTTTCAATTTTCTCTATGAAATCATAATTCTTTTCCCTGATTTTTTCCGTAATCTCCTGAGAAATAAGATTTGGCGCTTTTCTATAAGCTTTAGCCAGCCTGAAGCAGGGGAAAGCGTAGTCTCCCATATCAGCTTTTTTGGGAACTTCAAGAAGTCCCTCGATCTCTTCTTTCGTTAAGGCATCAATTTCCTGCAATAATACTTCTGTGATTCGATCTTTCATAATTAAGGTTAATTCCTCCAAATAATAGTTTTAATATCATAATAGTTTTAATATCAAAATCCATAATGATATATAATTCTGGCTGTCTTAATATCTCCTGCTTTTTCACAATCATAACTCAAAGTCAGGCATAATCCTGGCTTATCATCCTCCTTATGATCGGATACCTCCAATAAGGCCATAGTGATGTTATAATATTTTCTTGCCCTATAGATCTGGTCTCCAATCTGAGTAATGATATATTTCGAAGCATCCATCCCCCATTCTTCCTTCCGGCAATTGTATTCCAGAAGGATCTCTAAGGAAGGCTTTTTTTCCATATAGTATGCTGCCAATTGTTCCAGGCTGGTCTTTAGGTTACCATCAATCTTAATTCCTGATTGACCTCTTTCGATCAATTTTTCTTCAGAGTGATCATCGGCAACCAAATCATCGAGGTCTCTCAGAAAATCCATAATTTCGCTCATCCTTGCTTCTATTTGAGAGCTCTCTTTATTGATATTGGCCAGCTTCTGATTTAATTCCTTCTCTTTTTCGCTTTTCTGGCTGTCTTTTAGATCCGTGAGACTCAAAGGAGAAAAATATTTTCTGGCATCTCCATGCTCATTGGCAGGAAATAATGTCCTGTCTCTTCTTTCAATTTCGACACGGATCTGGGTAGCATCGGATTCCAAACTGTCTTTTCGATCAGAAAGAGTCAGATACTCATTCGTCAGATGCTTCTTAAGATTATTCCGAAACCTTTGAAGCTTTTCTTTATCATATGTCCATATTTTCTTATTGTCATCATTTCCGTTATGTTCACTCATAATAATCTCCGATACTATAAGGGCTTCTTAGCAGGAATTCCTGATTTTCTTGGATATATATGGTGAGTCTTTTTGTTCTTTTTTATCATAATCAACAGACGTTCTGCTGCCATTTCTGAGATACTGAACTGCTCTACCCTCCGGATCTCAGATCCCAGCACTTTCATACAATGATTCGATTGCTTTATTTCCTCCAAACCCTTTTGAGACTTGTAAGATATAAAATATCCATCTTTTTTCACAAAGGGGATGCAGTATTCCATAAGTACCGGCAGGGAAGCTACCGCTCTCGATACGCAGAGGTCAAATTGCTCCCTGTAGATGGGATCTCTGGCCAGGTCTTCCGCCCTCCCGTGAATAGCACTTATTTTTTCTAAAGAAAGCTTTTCTATGACATCATTTAAAAAGGATATTCTTTTTCTCAGAGAATCCAAAAGTACAAATTCTGTATCGGGATATAGTATTTTGAGGGGAATACCCGGAAAACCTGCCCCGGTTCCTATATCGATACATTTAGATATATTATCAAAAGATATCATTCTCGATGCTGATAAACTATCTATGATGTGTTTATCGATGAATTCTTCTTCTTCTGTGATCGATGTCAGATTCATATGCTTGTTATATTCCACAACCATCTGATAGAATTCTTCAAATTGATGAATCTGAATATCAGTCAGATCATATCCTGCTTTACTTGATTTATCTCTGAGGCAATCAACAAAATTCATCCCTGCCTCCTTCTGTACTGCTCTATATATACAAGAAGCACAGCGATATCCGATGGAGATACGCCGGATATTCTGGAAGCCTGACCGACGGATACCGGTCTTATATCTTTAAGCTTCTGAATGGCTTCCTTTCTAAGATTATGAATATCATCGTAATCGATATCTTCAGGAATTATCTTCTTTTCCATCTTTTTAAACTGGTCAACCTGTCTTTGCTGTCTTATAATATAACCTTCGTATTTGAGATGGATGTTTACCTGTTCCACTACATCATCAGGCAAAGCCGGTCTGTCCGGATCCAGAATTATTATCTTATCATAGGACAGTTCAGGACGTTTTACAAGCTCAGCCAGGCTTACGGCAGTCTTTAATGGAGTAGTTCCTAATGAGACCAATATATCCTGAATCTCCCGGCTTCCTCCGATCATGATAGACTGAAGACGAGATATTTCATCCTCAATCATTTTTTTCTTATCAAGCAAACTATTATATCTATCTTTATCTATAAGACCAACCTGATAGCCTATGGGAGTTAGTCTCATATCGGCATTGTCCTGTCTGAGCAAAAGTCTGTACTCCGCTCTGGATGTCATCATACGGTAGGGTTCGAAATTTTTCTTCGTTACCAGATCATCCACCAGAACCCCTATATAGGCCTGGGACCGGTCAAGAACAATAGGATCGCAGCCCTGCACATATCTGGCAGCGTTGATTCCTGCCAGTATTCCCTGTCCGGCTGCCTCCTCATAACCTGAACTTCCGTTGATTTGTCCGGCACTGAAGAGTCCGGAGATATCTTTGAATTCCAGGGAATGCTGAAGCTGGTTGGGATTAATGCAATCATACTCTATGGCATAGGCATTGCGAATTATTTTCGCATTCTCTAATCCTTTGACTGTCCTATACATAGCATACTGAACGTCTTCCGGCATGGAACTGCTCATACCTCCGATGTACATCTCGTTGGTAAATTCCCCTTCCGGCTCGATAAAGAGCTGGTGACGGTTTTTATCAGAGAAGCGGACTACTTTATCTTCTATAGAAGGACAATATCTTGGACCGGTTCCTTCGATCAATCCTGCATCTCCATAGATAGGAGATCGATCAAGATTTTCTCTGATAATCTTGTGAGTTTCCTCATTGGTATAGGTCAGCCAGCATGATATCTGGTCTCTCTTTATATCTTCCGCTTTATTGGTAAAGCTGAAGGGAACGACCGGATCATCTCCAAGCTGCTCCTCCATCACATCAAAATTAATGGATCTCTTATCAATTCTTGCAGGAGTCCCTGTTTTAAAACGATATAACTCTATGCCATGGTCTCTCATAGACTGACTTAGATAGTTTGCCGGTTGAAGTCCATTCGGACCAGTGTACTGAATTACTTCACCATAAAGACATCTTGCCTTCAGATAAGTACCTGTGGTTAAAACCACGGATCTGGCGTAATAGACAGCCCCTGAATAGGTCTTTACCCCTCTGATTATCTTTCCGGGCCTGAATCCATGATCAGAACCATCATCCGACTTTTCCGGCAGATCCTCGATCATCAATTCTGATACCTCTGCCTGACGGAGAGTAAGATGATCTGTATTCTGCAGGGTATAACGCATAGTCTGGGAATAAGCATCCTTATCCGCCTGGGCTCTTAAGGAATGTACCGCCGGTCCTTTGGACCGGTTCAGCATCTTGGACTGAATATAGGTTTTATCTATATTTTTCCCCATCTC